>DASQAX010000081.1:0-12045 GCA_035635535.1 Vicinamibacterales bacterium
AGGACGTCCCCGGCCTCGTGACGCTCGACGGATGGATGACGCCGCAGAACAACCTCGCCGTGCAGACCGAAGTGATTCGGCGCGCCACGCGCTTCGTCGGCACGTGCGGCAGCCTCGCGTGGCTGGCGCCGATGCTCGGCACCGATACGCTCGCGATCTACGCCGACGATCATTTCCTGACGCCGCATCTGTTCGCCGCGCGTCACGCCTATCGCTCGATGGAGGCCGCGCGCTTCACCGCCGTTGACCTCAACGTCTTCGATCAGGTCGGCGTGCTGACCGTCGCGGAGCCATCCGCTTCGTCATGAGCCGCACGCTCAGGATCAACGTCGTCATCGTCGCCGCGGCGTCGCTGCTGTGGCTGATCGCGGTCGTCGCGATGTCGGGATCACAATGGTCGTTGGGCGTCTATGGCGACGGGTTCGACGCGATGGTGCGCGGCTTCACGCTGAAGGGGGGCAACAAGCTGACGCGGCTGTCGCCGTTGATGCCCGCGCTCGCGTGGCTGCCGTACCTGCTCACCGGCAGCGTCCGGCGGAGCTTTGCCGTCCTGAACGTGCTCGCGTTCGCTGCGCTGGCGTCGGCGGTCTGCCTGCTGTTCGATGCGCATCGCGGCGGCTGGCGCTGGAAGACGGCGACCGTCTTCGCGGTGGCGATCGTCTTTGCACGAGGCATCGCGCCGAACCTCGCGAGCCCCGAGCTGCTTGCGACGGCCGCGTTGATGCTGGCCGTCGCGCTCGCCGGCGCGCGGTGGCCGCTCGCCGAGTCTGCCGCCGGCGTCGCCGCTGTGATGGCGCTGCCGGTTGGTCTCGTCGCGCCCGTGTACGCGGGCGCGCAGGCGATGCGGCGCCGCGTGACGCCGCTCGTCACCGCGACCGTGTGTGTGCCGGCGATGCTGATGTGGATCTTCGTGCAGTGGTGGGCGCGCGGCGGCGTCGGCGGTGCGCTTGCCGACTTCACGCCCGGCGCGTTGATGCGGTCGGCCGGGGTGCTGACCGAAGCGCCGTTTGTCACGTGTGTGCTCTACCCGCTGCTTGTCGCCGTGACGCGGGTGGCTGCGTCACCGCGGACGGCTGCCGATGCGCCGCTCTCGCGCCGGGCGACGCTTGCCGCGTACGGCTACGCGGTCGCGCTCGCCGCCATCACCGCGTACTTCCTGTTCGGCGTGCCGATCCAGTTGACCGACAGCTTCAGCAACCTGCTCGACATCCAGCAGCCGTCGATTGGGCAGATCTTCATGACGCAGGTGCAGAACGGCGCGTACGTCCGGCCGATGCTGCACGTGCAGTTGAAACTCGTCTACGAGCTTGCGCGCGGCGACTACTTTCCGTGGTTCCGCGCCGTCCAGGCGCTCCAGGTGCTCGCGGCGCTGCTGATGGCGGTGCGCCTCCTGCGGCCGTCGCGGCTGTCCGATCTCGTCGTGCTACCGTGCGCGCTGGCGATGATGCTCGGCCTGCAGACGTTTGCCGGCACGATCACCGAAGCGTTTCCGATCAACACCTTCCTGACGCTCGTGCTCTGCTGCCTCGCCGCCGCCAACCTCGCGCAGACGCGCGGCGGCTGGACGATCGATGCGCTGGCGCTGCTCCTGCTCGCGTTCGCGCTGCTGACGCTCGAGAGCGGCATCCTCGTCTGGGTCATCTGTGTCACCGGCTACGCCGCCGGGTATCGCGGCATCTCGAGGCGCGGCCTGGCCGCCCTGACGACCGGCCTGGCCGGCTACTTCGCCGTCCGCCTGCTCGTGCTGCACGCTGCGCCGCCGGGCCTCGACGAGCGCGCGAGCGGCTTCGGCTTCAGCGTGCTCCAGCCGGCGGAACTGGCGGCGCGCTTCGGGAATCATCCGCTGCCGTTCCATATCTACAACTTTTTCTCCGCGGTGATGACCGTGCTCTTCGCGGAGCCGCGCGGCGCCGTCTGGCAGTTCGTTCACGGCGTGACGAGCGGCGAGTTGGAGACCTGGCAGCTGATCAACGTGGTGACCTCGACGTTGACGACCGCGGTCCTCGCCTGGTACATCGTGCGACGCGCCTCGTCATGGCGTCGGCTCGACGTTCGCGAGGACGATCGCGTCGTGCTGCTGTTCCTCGCGGTGCTCCCGGTGAACGCGCTCCTCTGCGTCGTCTACGTGAAGGACGTCATCATGAGCCCGGCGGGCGTCTTCTACGCGCTCGCGGCGACGGTCGCCATTCGCGAGCTGCTGATCGTGAAGCGCAGCGCCGTCACGCGATCGGCGCCGATATGGGCGGTCGCGCTGCTCGCGCTCATCTCGACCGGCTGGGGATGGAAGCTGCTCGGCATCCATTACTCGCTGCGCGCGAGAGCCGCAGCGACGCGCGCGGAGTGGGCGTACGAGGACGAATGGGAGACGGCCAACCGCATCTCGCTAGTGACGCCCGATGCGCTCGCGCTCAAACGCGCGCTCGTCGACGATGCGACGGGGAAGCGGGAGGCGCCGCCGCAATTGCAGATGCGGTGGGCCGAGCGCGTGTTCGATAAGACCCAATAGTGGCTCGCGTTCCCATAGTCGCGATGGCCGCGATTCTCGTGCCGGTGAGCGCCGCGTTCTGCGCGCTGCTGTTCTTCGTCGGCGCCGAAGCCGCGGGCGCTCGGCCGTTCGCGATCGCGCCGCCGTCGAACGTAGCGGAGGCGGTGGCGCTCGGTGACGCCGCGCAGGCGGTCGGCTTCATCCGATCCGGCCAGAGTCCCGACGCGCGATGGCCGGTCCGACAGGGCCTGCTCGATTCGCAGAAGGCGGTGCGCGTGACCGCGCTGCAGGCGGCGATCCTCTCGCGCAATACCGAGATCGCCGGGCTGCTCCTGCGCCAGGGCGCCCACGCGGAGCACGGCGAGTCGCTCGCGTGTCTCGCGCAGGCGGATGCGCTCGGCCGCGAGCTTCCACCGGCGACCTTCGGCGCCGCGCCCGCCGAGTACTACACCGGTCCCATGATTCGCGGCGCTCAGGCGCTCGCGCGCTGCGGCCTCGCGGTGGACTGAGTCGCCTGTGAAAGGATCGACGACAATCGTCATCAGCGGCGAGAACGCGGCGCCGTTCACGCCGATGGAACCTCGCCGCGCGGAACAGCCTCGACCTCGAATGAGGATCGGATGAAGAAAAAGAGAATCCACGTCGTCACGGGCGGGGCTGGCTTCATCGGCTCCGAGCTCGTCCGCCAGCTGGCCGCGGGCGGCGTGCGCGTCGTCGTCATCGACAACCTGGTGAACGGCAAGCGCGAGAACCTGGCGGGCGTCGCCGGCGACGTGACGCTGCTCGAAGAGGACATCCGCAACACGGCCGCCGTTGCCCCGGTGCTGCGCGACGCGGAGACCGTCTATCACCTCGCGTGCCTCGGGGTCCGCCATTCGGTGCACTCGCCCATGGAGAACCACGACGTGAACGCCACCGGCACGCTGCGGCTGCTCGAGGCCAGCCGCGCCGCGGGGGTCCCGAAGTTCGTGTACGTGTCGAGCTCGGAAGTGTACGGGACGGCGAAATGGGTGCCGATGACGGAGGACCACCCGACGTTTCCGTCCACGGTCTATGGCGGCTCGAAGCTGGCGGGCGAATGCTACACGCGCGCGTTCTCGCGCACCTACGGCTATCCGACGGTGGTCGTGCGGCCGTTCAACACATACGGTCCGCGGAGCCATCACGAAGGCGACGGCGGCGAAGTGATCCCCAAGTTCCTGCTTCGCTGCCTCGCCGGCAAGCCGATGATCATCTTCGGCGACGGCACGCAGACGCGTGACTTCACCTGCGTGGCCGACTCCGCGCGCGGGATCATTCTCGGCGGCACGTCCGCCGCCGCCGTCGGCCGGACGCTCAACCTGGGCAGCGGCTTCGAGCTGTCGATCAACGACCTCGCGAAAACGGTGGCGGACATCGTCGGACGCCCCGACGCCCCGGTCGAGTTCGACGAACCGCGGCCCGGCGACGTGCTGCGGCTCTATGCGGACATGTCGCAGGCCCGTTCGCTGCTGGGTTATGAGGTGCGGATCCCACTCGCCGAGGGGCTCCGCCAGCTGATCGCGTGGTATCGCGCCCAGAAGCAATCGCCCGAAGAGCTTCTGCGTACCGAGGTCGTTCGCAACTGGGACCTGAAGACCGCCGCACGATGACGGTAAACACGATGATTCCGGTAGCCCGTCCCTGGATGGGCGAGCAGGAGGCCGACGCGGCGCGCCGGGCGATCCTGTCCGGCTGGGTCACGCAGGGACCCGAAGTCGCCGCGTTCGAGCGCGAATTCGCCGCGGCCGTCGGCGCCCCGCATGCGTGCGCGGTGTCGAGCTGTACGACCGCGCTGCACGTGGCGCTCGTGGCCCTCGGCGTCGGCGCGGGCGACGAGGTCGTCACCGTCAGCCATTCGTTCATCGCCACGACCAATGCGATCCGCTACTGCGGCGCGACGCCGGTGTTCGTCGACATCGACCCGGTCACGTTCAACATCGACCCGGCGCTGGTCGAGGCGGCGATCGGCCCGCGCACGAAGGCGATTCTCGCCGTCCACCAGCTGGGCATGCCGTGCGACCTGGCCTCGCTCGTCCCGATCGCCTCGCGGCGCGGCGTGCCGCTCGTCGAGGACGCGGCGTGCGCCATCGGCAGCGAGATCGAATGGCACGGCGCGTGGCAGCGGATCGGACAGCCGCACGGCGACATCGCCTGCTTCTCGTTCCATCCGCGCAAGCTGCTGTCGACCGGCGACGGCGGCATGCTGACCACATCGAGCGCGGAGCTCGATCGCACGTTCCGCCTGCTGCGCCAGCACGGCATGAGCGTGCCCGACGCCGTGCGTCACGACTCCAGCCAGGTCATCTTCGAGAGTTATCCGATTGTCGGCTACAACTACCGCATGACCGACATCCAGGCCGCGATCGGGCGCGAGCAGCTGAAGCGACTGCCCGCCATCGTGTCGCGGCGGCGCCAGCTCGCGACGCGCTACGAGGAGCGGCTCCAGTCGATCGACGGCGTCATCGTCCCGCGCGAGCCGCGCTGGGCGCGCACGAACTGGCAAAGCTACGCGATCCGCGTCGGCGCCTGGATCGACCAGCGCGGCGTGATGCAGAAAATGCTCGACGCGGGCGTCTCCACCCGGCGCGGCGCCATGAACGTCCACCGCGAGCCCGCGTATCCGGAGGGTTCGTGGCGCGCCGGCAGCGGCCTCACGCAGAGCGAAGACGCGCAGGAGACCGCCATCGTGCTGCCGCTGTACCACCAGTTGACCGAGGACGATCAGGACAGGGTGATCGAGGCGCTGGCCGCGGCCGTCAGATGAAGCTGTCCCTCCTCACCCCGGCGTTCAACGAGGCGGCCAACCTGCCCGCGCTCTACGAGCGCCTCGTCGAGACGATGCGCGCGATCGGCGGCGAATGGGAATGGGTGGTCGTCGACGACCACTCGCGTGACGAGACGTTCACGGTGATCGAGGCGCTGGCGCTTCGCGATGCGCGGGTCCGCGGCTTCAGGCTGGCGCGCAACTCGGGCTCCCACGTCGCCATCATGTGCGGCCTGCACCAGGCCGACGGCGACGCGGCGGTGATGATCGCCGCCGACCTCCAGGACCCGCCCGAAACGCTCGCGACGATGGTGGGGCGGTGGCGTCAGGGCGCGCAGGTCGTGTGGGCGACGCGGCGCTCGCAGTCGGGCGACCGCTCGCACCAGCGCTTCGCGGCCCTCTACTACTGGATCATGCGTCACCTCGTCGGCATGAAGGAGATGCCGGCGCGCGGGGCCGATTTCTTCCTCATCGATCGCGTCGTGCTCGAGGCGTTCCGGCGGTTTCCCGAGCGCAACGTCAGCGTGCTCGCGCTCATCACGTGGCTGGGCTTCCGCCAGGAGTACGTCGAGTACGACAAGCAGCCGCGACAAGCGGGGCAGTCGGGATGGACGCTGTCGCGCAAGATCAAGCTGGTCGTCGACTCGATTACGTCCTTTTCCGATTTCCCGATCCGTCTGTGCACGTACGCCGGACTCGCGCTGATCGCGGGGTCGCTCGTGCTGCTCGCGTGGTCCATCGCGCTGCTTCCGGAGCTCGGGGGCGGCGTGCTCTTTCTCCTGTTCCTCATCGTCGGCCTCGCGGGGCTGCAGCTCGTGGCCCTGGGCGTGGTCGGCGAATACGTGTGGCGCGGGCTCGACGAAGCGCGGCGGCGGCCGCCCTACCTCATCGAAGCGGTGGCGGGGCAGGCAGAACACGCCAAGCTGCCGTAAACTAGGGGTTTGCCTCCAACCTGTACGGTTGGGCTCCAATCCCTGCACACCGAGGCCTCTTTGATCGACTGCATCGCCGGGTACCACCTGAATCCGTGGACGTGTGGCATCGCGAAGTTCAACACGATCCTCGCGCGCCGGCTCGAGCTGCCGGTCGTGAAGATCGGGTCGGCGGAACTGTCGAGGTACCGGCATCCGCTGCTGTCGCTGAAGATGTCGGAGTTCTCGGCGGAGGACGCCTTGGGGCTCGACACCTGGATCGATCGGCATGGGGGCGAGTTCGACCTGTTCCTGCACGCCTTCGAGAGCACCGCGCTCGAGAAGAGGATGCTCCGGGCGGCCGCGCGCGTGACGTGCGGCAACCGCGAGCTCTACGAGCAGCTGAAGGCCGGCCGGCCGGATATTGTCGAGGCATTCTGCCCCGGTACCCTGCTGAACCCGCAGCGATTCGACGATACCGAATTAAAGGTCTTCACCTTCGGCATGGCGCACAAGATCCGGGTGCCGCTCTACCGCAAGCTGCGGGACCTGCTGGAGGCGACGGGGAAGACGTACTCGGTGTTCGTCTCGACCGCGCTTCACGAGAACACGAGCTTTGACGACTCGTTCGTCGTCCGGTTCGAGGAGCTGCAGTCGATCTTCAACGGGCAGATCTACTTCATGGGCTACCTGTCCGACACGGCGGTGTTCAATCACCTCGTGGACTGCAATTTCCTGGCGGCGTTCTTCGAGAAGGGGCTGCGGGCGAACAACACGACGGTGAACGCGGCGATGGAAGTCGGCTGCGCGGTGATCACGAACCTCGACGAGCACTCGCCGCGGGGGCTCGTCCACATGAAGAACGTGATCGACATCAACCGCTGCGAGCGGCTGCCGGAGCCGGCGGACGCGGAGAAGATTGGTCGGGCCGCGCGCGAGATCGCGCACGCCGACTACGGGTGGGACCAGCTGGTCGCGCAGCTGCGGCCCGTGGTGGAGGCGTAGGGCGCCCCTTTACGGGGCGCCGGATGGAGACAAGCCATTGGCAGGAACATTCAGGATCGGCTCACACGAGATCGGCGATCACGCGAAGTGCTACATCATCGCGGAGATCGGGCACAACCACCAGGGGAGCGTCGAGAAGGCGCGCGAGCTGTTTCGCGAGGCGAAGCTGGCGGGCGCGCACGCGGTCAAGCTGCAGAAGCGCGACAACCGCGGCCTCTACACGCGCGCGGCCTACAACAAGTCGTACGACAACGAGAACAGCTTCGGCTCGACCTACGGCGAGCATCGCGAGTTCCTCGAGTTCGGCCGGAAGGAATACACCGAGCTGCAGGCCTACGCCGCGGAGCTCGGCGTCGACTTCTTCTCGACCGCGTTCGACCTGGCGAGCGCCGACTTCCTGCGCGGCCTCGACGTGCCGGCCTACAAGATTGCCTCGGGCGACCTGAAGAGCACGCCGCTGCTGAAACATGTGGCGGGCTTCGGCAAGCCGGTGATCATCTCGACAGGCGGCGCGGTGTTCGAGGACGTCCAGCGGGCCTACGACACGATCATGCCGATCAACCAGCAGCTCGCGATCCTGCAGTGCACGGCGGGCTACCCGGCGGCGTTCGAGGAGCTCGACCTCCGGGTGATCAGCACGTATCGCGACAGGTTCCCGGGCGCGGTCATCGGCTTCTCGAGCCACGACAACGGCATCGCGATGCCGGTGGCCGCCTACATCCTCGGCGCGCGCATGGTGGAGAAGCACTTCACGCTGAACCGCGCGAGCAAGGGGACCGACCACGCGTTCTCGCTCGAGCCGGTCGGCCTCCGCAAGATGGTCCGCGACCTCGAACGGACGCACAAGGCGCTCGGCAACGGCGTCAAGAAGATCTACGAGAGCGAGAAGGCGCCCATCATGAAGATGGGGAAGAGCCTCGTCGTCGCGCGCGACCTCCCGAGCGGCCACGTCCTCGCCCCCAGCGACATTGTCATGAAGTCGCCGGGCGGCGGCATCCCGCCATACGAGCTGAACAAGGTGCTCGGACGGGTGACGCTGCGGCCGCTGACGGAGGACGACTTCCTCACCTTCGAGGTGCTGGGCAAGCCCGACGTCGAGCTCGCGCGTTCGTGACGTGAACCACCCGTTCAGCCTCGAGCATCAGATCGCGGTCGTCACGGGCGCGTGCGGCAAGCTCGGTCCGATCTGGATCGAGGCGCTGCTCGACGCGGGCGCCCAGGTCGCGGCGCTCGAGCTGCCCGGCGCCCCGGCGTCCTCGGCCTTCCGCGCGGTCGCGCAGCGGGCGCCGCTCAAGGTGCAGCGGTTCGACTGCGACATCACGAACCGCGGGTCGATCGAGGCCGCGGCGGCGGCGGTCGCCACCCGCCTGGGGTCGGCGACGATTCTCGTCAACAACGCGGGCGTCGATCAGCCGCCGGACGCCGGCGGCAACCGCAGCGGCATCGAAGACCTGCCCATCGACCAGTTCCGGCGCATGCTGGAGGTGAACCTGATGGGCACCTTCCAGGTGACGCAGGTCTTCGGCTCGCAGATGGCGACGCGCGGCAGCGGCTCGATCATCAACATCGGCTCGCTGTACGCGTCGGTCTCGCCCGATCAGCGCTTCTACGAGCACCTTCCCGGCGACCTGCCGTTCCTGAAATCGCCGGCCTACGGCGCCTCGAAGGCGGCCGTCGTGAACATGACGAAGTATTTTTCGACGCTGTGGGGCACGGAGGGCGTCCGCGTGAACACGCTGTCGCCGGGCGGCGTCGCCGGCGGCCAGGACGACCAGTTCAAGAAGAAGTACGCCGCGCGCGTGCCGCTCGGCCGGATGGCGCAGGCCGACGACCTCAAGGGGCCGCTCGTGTTTCTCGCCTCGTCCGCCTCGTCCTACGTGACGGGACACGAGCTGCGCGTGGATGGAGGGTTTACGGCGTGGTGATGACGGGGCAAATCCCAAATCCCAAAATCCAAATCCCAAATCCCAATGTGGGGACCATTCCTTCTACGGTGCTGAACCAGATTGGTTCGGAGCTGTTGCCGTCGACCGATGGCCGGACGTTCACCAAGAAGGATCCCGCGACTGGACGCGCGATCTGCGAGGTCGCGCGGTCGAGCGCGGCCGACGTCGAGCTCGCGGTCGCGAAAGCCAGGGCAGCGCAGCCCGCCTGGGCCGCGACGACCGTGGTCAAGCGTGGAGACATCCTTCGGAATATCGCGCTGCTGATGCGGGAGCGTCGCGACGCGATCGCCGCGCTCGTCGCGAAGGAGACGGGCAAGTCGAGGAAAGACGCGCTCGGCGAAACAGACGCCGCCATCGAGATGGGCTTCTTCGTCGCGGGCGAAGGGCGCCGCTTCTACGGCCAGACGACGACGAGCGCGGTGCCGAACAAGTCGGCGATGGTCGTGCGGCAGCCGCTCGGCGTGGCGGGCCTCATCATCGCGGCCAACACGCCGATTGCCAACGTCGCGTGGAAGGCGTTCCCCGCGCTGCTCTGCGGCAACGCGGCGATTCTGAAGGCGGCGGAAGACACGCCGCTCTCGGCGTGGGCCTTCGGCCTCCTCGCGCGCGAGGCCGGCGTGCCCGACGGCGTCTACACGACGCTGCACGGCTTCGGCGAAGAAGCGGGCGCGCCGCTCGTCGCGCATCCCGAGGTCGCCGTCGTGAGCTTCACCGGCTCGTGCGAGGTCGGGCGCTGGATTGCCGAGACGGCCGGCAGGCGCCTGGCGAAGGTGTGCCTCGAGCTGGGCGGCAAGAACCCGCTCATCGTCTGTGACGATGCGGACCTCGCGAACGCGGTGACGTGGACGCTCGGCTCGGCGTTCAGCAACGCCGGCCAGCGGTGCGCCGCGGGCAGCCGCATCATCGTCTTCGATGCGGTCTACGACCGGTTCAAGGCGATGCTCGTCGAGGCGGCGAGGACGCTGAAGGTCGGCACCGGCGACACGGACGACTACGGGCCGGTCATCAACGAAGAGCAGATGCGCAACATGCTCGCGGCGGTCGCGCGGGCGAAGCAGTCGGGGGCCGAGGTGCTCACGGGCGGCGAGCGCCTTACGGGAGCCGCGTACGGTGACGGGTACTTCGTCGCGCCGACCATCGTCGAGCACGTCGGGGCGAACGACGAGATCACGCGCAGCGAGCTGTTCGGGCCGATCACGTGTCTCTATCGGGTGAAGGACTTCGAGGAGGCGGTGACGCTGGCGAACGACTCGCCGTTCGGCCTCACCGCGGCGATTCACACGCAGAACATTCATCGCGCGATGACGTTCATCGGCCGCATCCAGGCGGGCGTCGCGGTCGTCAACGGGGGGACCTACGGCAGCGAGCCGCACATGCCGTTCGGCGGCCTGCGGCAGTCGGGGAACGGGTGGCGCGAGGCGGGCACGCAGGCGCTCGACGTCTACTCGGATCTGAAGACGGTGTACATCAACCACAACCCGAGCCAGGTGTAGCGGTCCCGCCGAATCGATGTCATCAGCTGTTGCACTCATCCCCGCGCGCCAGGGTTCCAAGCGCGTTCCCGGCAAGAACGTCCGCCTGCTGCACGGCCACCCGATGCTGGCGTACACCATCGCGCCCGCCATCGAGAGCGGCGTGTTCGACGCGGTGATCGTGTCCACCGACTCGGAAGAGACCGCGGCAATCGCGCGGCATTACGGCGCCGAGGTGCCGTTTCTGCGTCCGGCGGCGTTCGCGACCGACACGTCGCCCGACATCGAGTGGGTGGAATACACGCTGAAGGAACTGAAGACGCGCGGGCGCGCGTGGGATGCGTTCTCGCTGCTGCGGCCGACGAGCCCGTTCCGCACATCCGGCACGATTCGTCGCGCATGGCGGCAGTTCATCTCGGAGCCGGGCGTCGATTCGCTGCGCGCGGTGGAGCTGTGCGCGCAGCATCCTGGAAAGATGTGGGTCGTGGACGGCAGCCGGATGCGCCCGCTGCTCGAGCAGCCGGAACCGCGCACGCAGCCGTGGCACAGCACGCCGTACCAGGCGCTGCCGCGGGTGTACGTGCAGAACGCGTCGCTCGAGATCGCCTGGACGCGCGTCGCGCTCGAGAAGCGCACGATCGCCGGCGACGTGCTCATGCCGTTCGTCACGGAAGGCTACGAAGGATTCGACATCAACGATCCGCACGACTGGATGATTGCGGAGCGGCTGCTGGAGGATGGCGAGGTGAAGTTGCCTCGCGTGTCGAAGGCGCCGTACGCCGCGATTACGAACAGTGTAGGGACGGGTCTTTAGACCCGTCCCCGAAGGCGGACCTGAAGGTCCGCCTCTACGAGACGTCGAGACGGCGGACGTAGAGGCGTCGAGACGGCGGACGTAGAGGCGGGTCTTCAGACCCGCCTGAGAGAAACGAATGGGTGATTTACAAACAGATCAGGGCGAAAGCCTCGAGCTTCGCTACGTGCCCGTCGCGGAATTCGCGCGCGTCGTGAACGCGAAGGCCGATGCCGCGGCGAAAGCCGCCGCCTTTGCCGCGCTCGCGCGCATCAACACGCTCTACATGATCGAGGGGGCCTGGTCCGGCCACATCGGCACCAGCTTCAGCTCGCTCGAGATCATGAGCTGGCTCCTTCTCAACGAGCTGCGCGACCTCGACAAGGGGCCGGACCGCTGCGACATCTTCTTCTCCTCGAAGGGACACGATGCGCCGGCGCTCTACGCGGCGCTGATCGGCCTCGGCCTGCTGCCCGCGGAGAAGCTGCACCAGCTGCGCCGCCTCGGCGGCCTGCCCGGGCACCCGCACGTCGAAACCCCCTACATCCAGGCGAACACCGGTTCGCTCGGCATGGGCATCTCGAAAGCGAAGGGGATGGCGCTCGCCAACAGGCTGGCCGGGACGCCGCGCCGCATCTTCGTGCTCAC
>DASQAX010000082.1:0-12421 GCA_035635535.1 Vicinamibacterales bacterium
GCCGTCGGCAGGTTGCCGCCAATCGCCGTGAAGTTGAACGGCGTCACGGCGTAGACGAACCCTTCGAGCGGCCGGTAATCGAGACGGTTCTGGACGCCGTGCGAGCTGATCGGCTGTTCCGCGTAGAGCTCCTGCGCGAAGGACGCGTTGAAGCGGAGGAAGTCGATGAGCTCCGAGGCCGAGTCGATTTCCGCCTGGAACGCCGTCTTCGACTGGCCGAGCATCGTCGCCGCGTTGAGCGTCTGGCGCCAGGTCGTCGTGAGCAGTTCGGCGGCACGGAGAAACACGGCGGCGCGGTCTTCCCAGCGCCAGCTCGCCCATTCGCGCGCGGCGCGCGTCGCCGCGGTAATCGCCTCGTGCACGTGTTCGGCACCCGCGGCGTGCCAGTCCGCCAGCACGTGTGTGTGGTCGTGCGGCATGACGGTCTCGTGCGTGCGGCCCGTGCGAATCTCGCGTCCGCCAATCACGACCGGGATGTCGATGCGCTCGGCGGCCATCGCCTTCAGCCGCTCCTTCAGCGCGGCGCGTTCCGGAGAGCCAGGGAGGTACCCAAGGTTCGGCTCGTTGACCGGGGTCGGGACGCGGGTGATTCCCGCGGTACCACCTACTACGCTCATTTGGGCCTCACGGGAACTGTGCGAGACCGGTTCTGAGATCGTCGCGTTCGGACTTGCCATGTTCTTCCTAGGACACCACTAATGTCTGCTCCGCCTCTTGTGCGAGTTCCTTCAGTTCCGGGGAGGAGTCCAGCTCCAGAGCCGCGAAGATACGTAACCAGTATGCCGCCTCGCGGGCTTCACGGAGGGAGATTTCGACATACCGAATGAATTCGCGTTTAGACGAGCCGGCTTTGGCTTCCTCGAGATTGGCGCCGACGGCAGTAGCAGACCTCAGTAGTTGATCGATTAGACATCGGATTCCAGGCCGCGACTGCAATCGAAGGATCCGCCTGGCGACGGCGCAGGCGAACGCAAAAGAGCGATCACGAATGTTCTGAGAGTCTGTCATGCCCGCCCGCGTGTGCACGACGCGAGCCGTGTACTGGCTCTACAAAGTTCGTGGAAATCCGACCGTCATCGACCCGTCAGCAGGATCATGTGGCAGAAGCTGCGACGCGTGAGCGCGGTTTGCATTTTGAATTTTGCATTTTGAATTGCCGGCGCTACCGCGAATTACCGGCGCTACGGCCGCGCAGGCTCGATATCCACCGCAATCGTGCGCCATTTCTGCTGCCGGAAGCGCGCGACGCTCAGCACGCAGCGCGTGAAGTGACCAAGCACAATCGCCATCCAGATGTCGGCGGGTGCGAGGGGGCGCGACGCTTCGATCATCGTGCACAGACCGAGCGGGATCGCAATCTGCGAAATGATGGAAATGTAGAGCGGGCTGCGCGTGTCGCCCGTGCCCTGAAGGCCGCCCGTGTAGCTGAGCGCCACCGTGATGAACAATCCCGAGACCGCGAGATAGCCGAGCAACTGGCGGCCGATCGACAGCACCAGCGGATCGGTCATGCCGAAGGCGGCCAGCAGGTATTGCGGCACGAGCACGAACGCCGCGCCGACGATCGCCGCGGCGGCGAGGCCGATCTGCGACGCCACGCGGACCCCTTCGGCGGCGCGGTCGGGATTGCCCGCCCCGAGATTCTGTCCCGCGATGGTCGCCGAGGCGCCGAGCAGGCCGGTCGACGTCCACGTAATCAGCGAAAAGAGCTCGGTGTAGTCGACCGCAAACGCCGCCTGTGCGGCGGCGCTGTGCTCCAGCGATCCGATGAACCGCAGGAGAAACACGCCGCCGACGTTCATCGCGATCCCCTGCACGCCGGTGGGGAGTCCGAACTTGAAGAGCGAGCGTATGACGCCCCACTCCGGCTTCCGGTCCATCCCGCGCTCGAAGTGGATGACCGAGTCCGGCCGCGTCAGGCGCCACACGCCGTAGGTGCTCACCAGCGTGCTGCTCGTGACCGTCCCGAACGCCGCGCCGATCGTCCCGAACAGGGGAATCAGCGTCACGTTGAGCGCGATCGTCAGCACCGTCATCGCCAGGCCGAGACGAAGCGGCGTCCGCGGATCGCCGGCGGCCCGAAACGCGCCGCTCAGCATGAAGAACATGATCAGGCCGACGATGCCGACGAACATCGTGCGGAGGAATGGCAGCGCCTCGCTGCGTACCTCCGGCGCCGCGTTGATCAGCGTCAGCAGCCACGGCGCCGCGACGTAGCCGACCACGCCGAGCGCGACCGAGAGGCCGGCGGCCGTCAGAAACGACTGGTAGACGACGCGATTGACCTTGTACGAATCGCCGGCGCCGGCGAACCGCGCGACCAGCACCGCCATCCCCGTGAACACCGAGCTGATGAAGACGATGACGACCAGGACGATCTGCCAGCTGACGCCAATGGCGGCGTTGCCGACGTAGCCGACGTAGTGCCCGACCATGATGTGGTCGATGATGCCCTGCAGCCCGGCGATGACGTTCTGGAGCATCGTCGGCCACGCAAGCGTCCACACCGCGCGGGCGATGGGTCCCTCGACGAGCGAGCGATCGTACTTCGAGGCTTTGACGGTCTCGGTGGCCACTGGGATTGGCGAGTCTACTACACCACCGAAGCGGTAAAATCGCGCTCACACACGAGGTCGACCATGAGAATCATCAGTCTGCTTCTTGCGGTTCTTCTGCAGGTGCCGTCTGCCGCCACGGTCGGCAAGGCATACCGGTTCGAGAAAATCGCCGACGGCGTTTACTACGCGACCTCGACCGGATCGATGGTCACCGGCAGCAACAACGTCGCCATCATCGGCGACCGCGACGTGCTCGTCGTCGATACCGGCACGACGCCGGCCGCGGCGCGGGCGTTCGTCCAGGATCTGAAGCTGCTGACGCCGAAGCCGGTGCGCTACGTCGTCAACACCCACTTCCACTACGACCACACGGACGGGAACCAGGTGTACGCGGGCAAGGCCGACATCATCGCGCACGAGTACGTGAAGCAGGCGATGGAAACGCTCGACGTGCTTCACCGCGAGCCGTACAAGACATCGCAGCTGACGAACGTGCCGCGGCGCATCGAGACACTGAAGGCGCAGATTGCGATGGAGAAGGACGCGTCGGCGAAAAAGATGCTCGAGCAGCAGCTCAAGGTCGCGCAGGAAGGATTCGAGCAGCTCAAGGAGATCAAGCTGACGCCGCCCAACGTGACGTACTCGACGAAGAAGGTTCTCGACCTGGGTGGACGCGAAGTCCAGCTCCTCTTCCTCGGACGCGGGCACACCAATGGCGATACGGTCATCTATCTGCCAAAGGAAAAGATCGTCGCGACCGGCGATCTCATGGAATCGCAGATCGCCTACATGGGCGACGCGCAGTTCGACGAATGGGTCGTGACGCTCGAGGCGTTGAAGAAGCTGGATTTCGAGACCGATCTTCCGGGACATGGCATGCCGTTCAAGGGCAAGGCGCTCATCACGACATTCCAGGGCTACTTGAACGACTTCACGAAACAGGCGGTCGATCTCCGCAGGATGGGCGCATCGGCGGAGGTCGCGGCACAGCGCGTCGATCTCACGAAGTACAAGAGTGCGTTCCCGCAGATCCAGGGCCCGGGCGTAGAGTTGCGCGGGATGCAGCGGATGTATCAGTGGATGAACGAGCGCTACGGCGGGAGACGATAGGGCGCCGTCACCTCGGCGCCCCCATCTGACGGCCCCGGTCCCGGTACGGACGATGGCACTCCATGCAGGCGACCGTGATGGCGTCAGCCGCGCTCTCGAGGCCCTTCGCGTCCTTCTTCTCCGTGGCCGCCGCCGCGAGCGCGGCGGCGTCGACGAGCGCGCGTGACATCTTCATCCAGTTGCCGTTGTCGCGGACCCGGCTGCCCAGCATCAGCAGGTTGCCGGCTTCCGCCAGCAGCAGCGCCTGGTTGCGCGCGGCCGTCCAGCCGTTCTCGTCGGCCGGCGGATTGGCGGCGCTCGCGTCGAACACCGCGTCCGACGCGGGGCTGATCAGGATGTCGTGCAGCTGCTTCGAGTCGGCGACCGCGCGAACGCCCGTGGCGGGCGCGCGCTGCGCGGCGAGTGTCACGGCGAGCGCGGCGAACAGTCCCACGCGGACCCACAGGGTCCGCGCCGCTTCAAACGTCAAGCTCCTGCGCATCCTCGGCTCGCTCCATGATGAAACGGAACCTTGCTGACGCGTCCTTCCCCATCAGCTCGTTGATGATGCGATCCGTCTGGATCTGATCGGCGACCTCGATGCGCAGCAGCCGCCGCGTTCTCGGGTTGAGCGTCGTCTCCCACAACACCTTCGGCATCATCTCGCCGAGTCCCTTGAACCGCGTGATCTCCGCGTTCGCCCGGCCGTTGCCGTGCTGCTTCAGCAGCCGATCGCGATGCGCGTCGTCGAGCGCCCAGAAGGTCTCCTTCCCGATGTCGATGCGATAGAGCGGCGGCTGCGCGAGGAACACCTTGCCGCCGGCGATCAGCTGCGGAAGGTGACGATAGATGAACGTCAGCAGCAGCGTCGCGATGTGATGGCCGTCCGAGTCGGCATCGGCGAGGATGATGACGCGGCCGTACCGCAGCCGCGAGAGATCGAAGTTCTTCCCGAGCCCGCAGCCGAGCGCGGTGACCAGGTCGGCGAGCTCCTTGTTCTCGAGCACCTTCGCCAGCGTCATCCCCTCGGTGTTCATCACCTTGCCGCGCAGCGGAAGAATCGCCTGCTTGCCGCGGTCGCGCCCCTGCTTCGCCGACCCGCCCGCCGAATCGCCCTCGACGATGAACAGCTCGCTGTCTTCGCGGCCGGTGCCCGTGCAGTCACTCAGCTTGCCGGGCAGGTTGAGGCGGCCGTACGTGGCGGTCTTGCGCGTGACCTCCGCCTGCGCGGCACGGCTGGCCTCGCGCGCCCGCGCCGCGAGGATGATCCGCGCGACGATCGCCTCGGCGACCGTCCGATTCGTGTTCAACCAGTGCTCGAGCCCCGGGCGCACGGCGGAGTCGATCGCCGACGTCAGCTCCGGGTTGTTCAATCGATCCTTGGTCTGCCCCTGGAACTGCGGCTCCTCGATGAAGATGCTGACCACGCCGGTGAAACCTTCGCGGATGTCGTCCGCGGTCAGCGTGACGCCCTTCGGCGACAGGTTGTGCGTGTCGATGTAGTTGCGGACCGCCTTGCCGAGGCCGGCGCGAAGACCGTTCTCGTGCGTGCCGCCCGATCCCGTCGGGATGCCGTTGACGTAGCTGCGCAGGTGCTCGTCGGTCGCCTCGGTCCACTGCGCCACGAGGTCGAGCCGTGGGGGCGCGTCGCGCGCCAGCACGAAGGGCGCTTCGTGAACCGGCTTCGCGCCGCGCTCGGCGACGACCTTCCTGAGGAAGTCGACGAGCCCCTCTTCGTGCTGGAAGACCTCTTTCTTCCCCTCGACCTCGTTGTCGAAGGTGACGCGCACGCCCTTGTGGATGTAGCTGACGACCTCGAGGCGCTCGCGGAACACCGCGGGATCGAATTCGACTTTTGGAAAGATCGTCGGGTCTGGATGGAAGTAGACGGTCGTGCCCGTTCCGCGCGCGGCGCCCGCCTTCTTCAGCGGACCGGTCGCCTTGCCGCGCTTGAACGCCATCTCCCACGCGGCGCCGTCGCGCCTGACGTTCGCGCGCAGCTCCGATGAGAGCGCGTTGACGACGCTGGCGCCGACGCCGTGGAGGCCGCCGGCCGTCTTGTAGCTCCCCTGCTCGAACTTGCCGCCGGCGTGCAGCATGGTGAAGATGACTTCGAGCGCGCTCTTCTTCGTCTTCGCGTGCTTGTCCACCGGGATGCCGCGCCCGTCGTCGGTAACCGTGACGGAGCTGCCGTCCTCGTGCAGCGTCAGCGTGATGTTCGAGGCGTAGCCGTTCATTGCCTCGTCCACCGCGTTGTCGAGGATTTCCCAGACAAGATGGTGCAGGCCGGCGGTGCCCACACCTCCGATGTACATCCCGGGGCGCTTCCGGACAGGTTCCAGCCCCTCGAGAACGGTAATGTCTTTTGCCGTGTAGTTCGTTGCCACTGAGGTTTATAGTCTAGCGCGCGCGATCCACCGCGCCACCATGCTGACCCGGCTGTTCGTCGCCGGCGTTGCCTGGCTTACCGCGTTCGGCCTCTTCGCGGCGCTCGTCGACTGGGCTGCGCGCCCGCGGCCTACTCCCACGCCGCCGGCGCTCACCGACCTCGTTCGCGCGCTCAACAAGATGGAAACGCCGTCGCCGTTCGCGAAGCACGAACCGTGGATCGTGACGCGCGCCACGTCGGCGCGGCGAGCCATGGTGATCGACGTCGAAGCGGACAAGCCCGAAGACGCGCAGGCGATCGCGGTCGAGATCGTCGAGCCGCTTCGCGCGAAGTACGAAGAAGTCCTGATCTACGTGCGTCCGATCGGCAGCCCGGTCAACGCCGTCACCCGGCGCGTCCAGTGGACGCCGGCGGACGGCTTCGTGGAAACGATCTACTAGGTGGCATGCGATGCGTGTGATGACGAAGCTCACGGTAGCGGCACTCGTGCTGGGCGTTGCGGCGTTCCTGGCGTCCCAGCCCGGTGATGCCAGTCAACTCCCGGGCGCCTCCGTTCAGATCGATCGCGACGACATCGGGGGCGTAGTGACCGGCCCGCGCGGCCCCGAAGCGGGCGTGTGGGTCATCGCCGAGACGATGGACCTGCCGACGACGCTCGCCAAGATCGTCGTCACCGACGATCGGGGACGCTATCTGCTGCCGGACCTGCCGGAGGGTCGCTATTCCGTCTGGGTGCGGGGCTACGGGCTGGTCGATTCGTCGAAGGTACCGGCCGTTCCCGGCAGGACGCTCGATCTTCGCGCGACGGCCGCGCCGACGGCCGCCGCGGCGGCGCAGTACTACCCGCCGATCTACTGGTTCTCGATGATGCACGTACCCGCCGCGAACGAGTTTCCGCTTCCAAAGATCAAGAGCCAGGGAGAGTGGCTCAACGTCGTCAAGACCGGCGCGTGCCAGTCCTGTCATGCGCTGGGCACACCGGGCACGCGCACGATCCGGAAGGAGCTCGGCGTCTTCGCGAATGCCGCCGAGGCGTGGCAGCGCAGGCTCCGATCCGGCCAGGCTTCGGCGCTGATGGCGCGCGATATCACGCGCCTGGATACGCAGCGTGCGCTCCAGCTGTTCGGCGACTGGACCGATCGCATTGCGGCCGGCGAGCTCCCGTTCGCGACACCGGAGCGGCCGCGCGGCATCGAACGCAACGTCGTGATAACGCAGTGGGACTGGAGCCGCCCGACCGCGTATCTCCACGACGCGGTCTCCACCGACCGGCGCAATCCGGGAGTCAACGCCAACGGCAGGGTCTACGGGTCGCCAGAAGACAGCTCGGACTTCGTCCCGATCCTCGACCCCGGCGGCAACGCCGCGAGCGAGGTGCTGCACCCGGTGCGCGACCCGAACACGCCGTCGACGAAGACGAATTCGATGGCGCCATCCGCGTTCTGGGGAGCGGATCCCATCTGGGATGGCCGGACGCTGAATCACAACCCGATGATGGACGAGAAGGGACGCGTCTGGTTCACTCCGCGCGTGCGTCCCGACGCCAATCCCGATTTCTGCAGGCAGGGCTCCGAGCATCCATCGGCGCGCGCGTTCCCGCTCGAGCAATCCGGCCGTCATCTGTCGATGTTCGATCCGGCAACGGGGACCTTCACGCTGATCAGCACCTGCTTTCCGACGCACCACCTGAACTTCGCGTCGGACGCGAACCAGACGCTCTGGACGAGCGCGGGCATCGGAGGGCCGGGCGTCATCGGCTGGCTGAACCGGAAGGTGTTCGAGGAGACGCACGACGAGGCCCGCTCGCAGGGTTGGACGCCGTTCATCGTCGACACCAACGGGAACGGCAAGCGTGACGGGTATGTCGAGCCCGGCCAGCCGTCCGATCCGGCAAGGGACACGCGTGTTGCGGTGAACACGTACGCCGTTTCGGTGAGTCCTGCCGATGGTTCGGTGTGGGGAACGGTCGTGGGCTATCGCGGGTACATCGTGCGGGTCGCACCCGGACCGGATCCGACCCACACGGCGCTGACCGAGATCTACGAGCCGCCTGCTCCGGGCTTCGGGCCTCGCGGCGGCGACGTCGACGGCAACGGCGTGTACTGGGTGTCGCTCGCGAGTGGCCACCTGGCCAGCTTCGATCGGCGGAAGTGCCGTACGACCGCGAAGCCGTCGGCGGACGGTCGTCAATGCACCGAGGGATGGACGTTCTTTCAACTCCCGGGACCGCAGTTGAAGGATGTGACCGACCCCGGGAGCGCGGAGGCGAGCTACTACACGTGGATCGATCGGTTCGACGTGTTCGGCCTCGGGAGGAACGTGCCGATCGCGATGGGGAACCTCAACAGCTCGATCTTCGCGCTCGTCAACGGCCGCTTCGTCAACATCACGCTTCCCTATCCGATGGGGTTCTTCGCGAAGAACGTCGACGCGCGCATCGACGACGCCAATGCCGGGTGGAAGGGACGCGCGCTGTGGTCCACCTACGGCACGCGGACGATGTTCCACCTCGAAGGCGGAACAGCCAACCGCCCGAAGGCCGTCAGGATTCAGCTTCGTCCCGATCCCCTGGCGCGCTGAGGTGCGGCGGCGCTAATTGCTGCGCAGCTCGATGCGGCCTTTCGGGCTGTCGATCGTCGCGATGAGCGACGGCCGTGCGCCGCGACGCACCGGGAGATCCAGACCGAGCTGCTTCAGGATGCGCGCCATCCGCTCGGGATCAGGATGCTCGGCGCGGAGCGCGCTCAGCGAGAGGCCGGGTGCGGCGGTCGTCGCGGGATGCGGCGACGTTCCCCAGTCGATGAAGTACGGAACGAGGCGCTCCTCCAGAATCACGTCGGGATCGGTGTATCGCCACGAGAGAAGGACGCCATCGGGCCGCCGGCGACTGCCGGCCATCACGTCGCCGAGACGCACGCCGTTGCCGCGCGCCCGATCGACGAACGGCGCCAGATCGGTTCCCTTGGCGACCCACGTCAGAAGGCGTGGGGCCTTCAACCCGTCAATGCCGAAGCGGCGCGCCCCGTGCGGCGCCGGCTGGTCCGGATCGGGTCCGATGATCTCCAGGTATGTCGACGATCCGAGTGCGATGAGCGCGTTCCTCGTGCCAAGCCCCGGATGCTGGCCGCCGGCGCTCGCGCGAACGCCGGTCAGCTTTTCGATCGCCTGAATGCCGAGCTCCAGATCGGGCGTCGTGTAGACGAGATGATCGACCCTGGCAAGGACGTCGTCCGACGGCACCTGCATCGCGCGCGCCGCAGTCGCGAGGAGAACGATTAAGACGGCTCGCGCGGTCACTACCGGTCCGCGGCTTGCGACTTGGTCCGCGAGGCGCGGCGCGGGCGCGCGGCCTTCGTCGCCTTTGGCCTGGGACCAGCCGTCTTCCGTTTACGCGCGCCCCTCTTCGCGGGAGACACGGACGCGGCCTCGACGTCTACCGCGACGGCCTCGGGCAACTCGACCGGCTCCGCCTCGACGATCGGCGCCTCTTCGATCGGCTCCTCCAGGACCGGTGACGGTTCGTCCATGACGACTTCGCCGGTGACGTCGAGTGGCGTCTCTTCCACGTCGACAGGGAGCGCCGACGCCGTCATCTTCGGGCCGGCAAACACACGGAACGCGCCGTGGCGATCGCGTTCGAGCTTCAGCACGCCGTCCTTGGCCGCCGCCCGCAGGAGATCGACGACGGAGGCGAAGCCGTACTTGCGCTCGTCGAAGCCGTCAATCCGCGTCTTGAGGAACTGCTTCGCCTGGCGGACGTACATCGGCCATCTCGGCGCGGGTGACGCGCTCGCGAACGCCTGCTGCATCGCGCGGATGCCGTCCTGCATCGTCATCGGCGACGCGGGCATCGACTCTTCGTCCTCGTCCACCGGCGGTGCGTCCGAAAGGACGGGCCCTGGCCTCTCGACGACGGCTGGCGCGATCTCGACGTCGCCATCCTCGCGCGACTCGACCATCATGCTGCGGCCGGCGCTCTTCAACGTGACCGAGCCGGTCTTCGCCACCTTCTCCATGAAGTCGCGGAAGCTGCTGGCGCCGTATTCGCGTTCGGAGAACGTGGAGTCGAGCTGCAGCAGCGTGCTCTTCAGCAGTCCCAGCTGCGGCGCGACTTCGCGCTCGGACAGGACCTTCAGGGCGCGTTTCACCAGCGGCAGCGCCTTCGCGATGTCGCTCGCCGCGCCCGCCGCGGGCCTCTCGCCGCGCGCGCCGCTTCTTACGCCGACGCCGCGGCTGCCGACGAGGTTCTCGTATGCGATGAACTCGTGGCAATTCTTCTGCATCGTGAGGCTGGTGAACTGGCGTCCACCGACCACGATCACCTTGCGGCCGTACTGTTTCAGCTTCTCGACCAGCGAGATGAAGTCGCTGTCGCCGCCGACGATGACGAAGGCGTTGATGTGGTCGTGGGTGAACGCCATCTCGAGCGCGTCGAGCGCCATGGTGATGTCGGCGCCGTTCTTGTCGCCGCCCGGCGTCATGTTGCGCTGGACCATGCGGATGGCGTGCTGGGTGAGGACACGGCTGTAATCGCCCGCGCGCTTCCAGTCGCTGTAGGCGACCTTCGTGACGATCTCGCCGCGCTCCTTGATGGCCTCGAGGATGAGGCCGATGTCGAACTGGCTGCCGATGGTGTTCTTCACGCCGATCTCGACGTTATCGAAATCGATGAACACGGCGATCCGTGTCGTACTCGTCGTTGTTGTAGGGATGTTCACGTGTTACTTCCGCCGGGCAATCACTTCCGTCGGCGCTCCGCGCCGGCTGTGTTGCCGGGCTCAAATATGCCGGGAGCCTTGGTAGCGAGGTGGTCGGCCTGCAGGTCCGGCGTCGAATAGAACCGACCAAGTATAGCGTCTCGAAGGTCCGGGTAGAGCGAACATTCGCCTTCGGCGGCCCGTAAAGGGCCGCCCTACGAACATCGAGGAACGGCTGTGCCGGCGAACGGGTATTCATCTGGGATTTTCACGATTCCCGCTCGAACCGGATTCTCCAGAACATACCGGATTACGTTTTGAACGTCGTCGCGATCGCGAAGGATCCGTTCGTAATATCCCGGTTGCCACAAGCGGCCTCTGATCCAGGGGCGCGCGGCATGGGCGGAATGCTGCTTCCCGGCGGCCACGAACGCACGCAGCTCCGACGTTGGCCTTGTCCCTCCGGCAACGAGGTGAAGGTGGTCTGGCATGAAGCAGTACGCGAGAACTTCAAAGTTGTGCGCGTCCGCGGATTGATGAAACTGCAGCAGGACATCGCGGACGAGTGCCGGTTCTGTAAAGCAGCAACGACGGTTAAACGTGCACAGCGTCAACGAATAACGGAACCGACCGCGGTACGACCAATGGGGCAAACGACGTGGACGCATGCCGGAGACGATGCGAACATCGCGCCCGTCATTTCGTCGCCCGTCACATTCGCAGGGCGGGGCTTTCGACGTTCGTGGGGCGCCCCTTTACGGGGCGCCATTGAGCGGCTGCGGATTGTCGATTTCGTTGGGGATGACGCGCGTGAACTGGCCGCGTTGGAGAAGCTCGCGCCCCTTGCCACCCCGGCCGGTCACCTCGTATTTCGCGGTGCTGATGGTCTGTTCGCCGCCGCGGCTCGTCTCCACGCGCATCAGGTCGCGGTCGCCGGTCGACGCGATGAAGCCGAGCACGCGGTCGTCCTTCCCCGTCAGCTTGATCAGGATGACGCCCTTGCCCGGCCCCGAAAGGTAATTCACCTCGTCGGCGCGGCAGAGGAGCGCCCGCGCGTCCGCCGTCGCGGCGATGACGACCTCGGGCCCGGTCACGCGGGCGACGCCGACCACCTCGACGCCCTCGCCCGGCCGCGCGAACCGGCGGCCGGCACGCGTGCTCGCCTCCACGAACGGCTCGAAGCTGAACCTCAGGCTGTAGCCGTCGCTCGTGACCGCAATCGCGTGCACCGGAGGCATCGCGTCGGGTGGACCGCCTCGCCGGGCGGGCGGCGTCGCGATGTCGCCGACCGCGCGCGGGTCGAGGCTGAACGCCGCGACGATCCGCTCGCGGTCCTTCAGCTTGAACAGCTTCTGCACCGGCTCGCCGTACCCGGTCGATGCCGGCACGTCGATGATGCGCGGCGTGTACGCGACGCCGAAGTTGCTGAACAAGACGACGGTCGCGCGCGTGCTGCCCTGCATCACCGCCAGCACCGAGTCGCCCTCGCGCAATCGCGTCGTCGACAGGTCCCGCACCTCCTTCTGCCGCTTCACCCAGCCGTCGCGCGACACGATGACGACGTTGTCCTCCTCCACGATGAAGTCGTCGGCGGTGAAGGAGACCTCTTCCTCCGTTTCGATCAGCGTGCGGCGCTTGTCGTCCTTGCCGCCGTACGTCTTCTGAATCTCCTCGATCTCGTCGCGAAC
>DASQAX010000083.1:0-6380 GCA_035635535.1 Vicinamibacterales bacterium
CCTCGATGGGCGTGCGCTATTCGATCGGCAAGTTCTACGGGGGGTACAAGCGCGGCTACGCGGTCGGCCCGACGTTCCGGCCCAACGAGAAGCTCAACGCATCGCTCACGATGCAGCTGAACGACATCTCGCTGCCGACCGCGTCATACCTGTCGACCCTGGCGACCAGCCGGCTGAATTACAACTTCAACACGAAGGTGTTCGTGAACGCGCTGCTGCAGTACAACACCGACTCGCACCAGCTCAGCTCGAACATCCGGTTCAACATCATCCACCGGCCACTGAGCGACTTCTTCTTCGTCTACAACGAGCACCGCGACGAGCAGACGGGGCTGCTCCAGGACCGCTCGCTGATTGCGAAGATGACCTATATGGTGGCTTTCTAATACAGCCCAAAGCCCAAGGGGATTTGGGATTTTACAGGGCGCCGCTCGGTTGCAGGCGCCCTGTGTTCCACCAGCCCACGACCTGATTTTTCAGCTTCGCCGCGCCGAAGAGCGCGATCGTGAACACCGCGTACGCCGCGGCCGCCTGGCCGAGCGTCAGCGTCTTGTGGATCGGACCGCTCAGGACGCCGTAGGCGAGCTCCACGTGAATCCAATAGACGAAGAGTGAAGCCTGGCCGAACTCCTGGAGCACGGAGCGCCCGGTCGACAAGGCGTTCCACGCGTATGCGACCGGCAGCGACAGGATGAGAATCCCCACCCGCAGGAAGAAGAACGTCGGCGAGGTCGTCCAGAACGACGAGTCGCGATAGAGAGCCGGCAGAAACGACGCGGCGTAGCCGCCGGCGGCGACGAGGAGTCCGATGGCGGCCAGCGCGACGTTGATACGGCGCTCCACCGCCGGCGATCTCGCGGTGTCGAGCCAGAGGCCGATGGCCACGCCGGCAAGCAGGAAGCCGGACCACGGAAACAGCGTGAACGTCCCGCGGCCCGGAATCGGCCGGATGTACCACTCGATCGGATCGGGCAGCGGCGATATCAGCGGCGTCGCCCGAACGATGGGCGTGACGATCGCGACGGCCACAGTGGCAGCGACCATCCATGCGGCGCGGTCCCATCGCGTGCGGCCGGCGCTCCAGAGCAGCGCCGCGGCGAGCATCGACAGGCCCATGATGTTCAGGATGTCCACCTTCAGCATCGCCTGCACGGGGTCGCCGCCGCTGATCAGCCACGACTGCAGCCGGAAGAGAAACGCGAGGCCGAAGATCTGCAGCGCGCGGCGCCGCGCCAGCGCCGCCGTCTCGGTCGCGGTGTTCCCGCGCCGGAGCCGTGAGCCGGCGGCGAGCGCGAGCGCGATGCCCGCGAGAAAGAGGAAGGCGGGCGCGGCGAAGCCGGCGACGATCATCGTCCAGCCGTAGGTGCTGTTGTGGCGAGCGTCGAGACGCGTCCACGCATCGAGCGTGTGGGCCTCGATCATGATGAGGACCGAGATGCCGCGAAGCCAGTCGAGGTACTCGCGCCGCCCGACCCCGGCCACGGGGTTCATGGAGTGATGTGGAAGTCGGTCGAGAACGCGATGTCCTGGCGGAACGAGTGGAGGACCGAGCAGTACTTCTCGCGCGAGAGCGCAATCGCGCGATCGACGGCTTCGGGCGGCACGGCGCCCTGGATATCGAACCGCAGCGAGATTTCGACGAAACGGCGCGGAGGCTGCTCAGCGCGCGTGCCGGTGAAGGTGACGTGAAGCGCCGTCAGCGGATGGCGCCCCTTGCGAATGATGTCCACGACGTCGGCCGCCATGCAGCCGGCGAGCGCGACCGCCGCGTGCTCCATCGGCGACGCCCCCTGCTTGCCGTCGCCGTCGACCGTCGTCGTGCTGCGGCCGCTCGACGCGTCGAAGCGAAGCTCGCCAGACCACACCAGCTCGGCGACAAGCGGCGGTCTGGCGTCGGCCATCAGGCGTGCATCAGCGCGCGGCGGCGGTGTGCGGCGGCTGTCCGGCCTTCTGCGTGCCGCCGCCCGTCAGCGCCTTCAACGCGAGCCATCCCGCGGGCAGCAGCACGAGCGCGTAGGTCAGCGCGTGTCCGAACGCGCTGTCGGGACCCCACGACTCGGTCGCTTCGTGAATGGGCTCGCTGAGCGACCCGATCATGTTCTGCTCGGACATCTCGTGCACACCCGCAATCAGCAGCTGCACGACGAACACGAACAGGAAGATCGCGGTCACCTGGAAGAACAGGCCAAGGTTCACCCGATGGCCGTAGCGCGACCAGAGCGAGGCGAGCGCCGCGGCGCCGACGAGGCCGAGCGCCGCGCCCGCGACCAGGTTCAGCGTCTCCTTCAGCTGCAGCAGGAGCAGCGCCGTTTCGATGCCTTCACGCGAGATCATCAGCACTGTGAAGAGGAAGACGCCGGCAAACGCCGCCGCCCCGGCGCGCCCGCTGGACGAGGCGAGACGCCCCTCGATGTCTCCCTTCATCCGCCGCCCGGCGCGCCACATGTGGACGACCATCCACGTGACGGACACGGCCGCGACGATCGCGAGCGGCCCCTCGAGCAATTCCTGGTTCGCCGCGTTGTACAGCAGGTACCCGCCGACGGCGCTGATGGCCAGCGCCGCGGCGATTCCCACGTGCACCGCCCGGGTCAGTTCCGTCCGCCCGGACTTCCGCAGGTAGGCGAGGCTGATGGCGACAATCAGGAAGGCCTCGAGACCTTCCCGCACGGTTATGACAAAGGCCTGTAGCATGGCTGTGGCTTCCGAAATGAGATTGAGTCGCAGGAAAGTCTAATCCGACCAGATAGGTCGGATCAAGCGGGATGATCCCTACCGCGATCCGGTCGGCCCCACGGTCCAGAGGAAAATCGGCCGATCGCTGACCTTGATCTGCTGCTGCGGCTTCCAGGAGGAGCCCAGGTCGAACGCGTGCGAGACGATGCGCGTTCCCGGCTTCAATTCCTTCATCAGCTTTGGCGCGAGCCGCGAGTTCACGGTGGGCGACAGATAGAGAGTGACGACCGTCGCGGGGCTGATGTCCGCGGTGAAGAGGTCTTCCTGCCGGAACGTCACCTTGTCGGCGACGTTTTCGCTGCGCGCCCTCGCGGTCGCTTCGCGCACGCGCTCCGGGTCGATGTCGATGCCGACGCCGCGCGCGCCGTACATTCTGGCGGCGGCAATCAGGATGCGGCCGTCACCCGAGCCGAGGTCGTACACGACATCGGACGAGCTGACCCTGGCGAGCCTCAGCATGGCGTCCACCACGGCGGGCGGCGTCGGTACGAAGACGACATCGGGCTCGCGGTGCGACGGCTGTTGCGCGGCGTTGGGCGCGGCGGCCGCGAAGGTCAGCAGAAGAGCGGCGACGAAGGCGCGAAAGGTCATGCGCATCCCCCAATCCTCATGTTACCGCCCCTCGACTTCGGTATGCTCAGGCCATGGCCGTGATCGTCCAGAAATACGGCGGCAGCAGCGTGGCGGACGTGGATAAGCTCAGGCGTGTCGCCGAGCGCGTGATGCGCTCGCGCGCCCAGGGGCACAGCGTCGTGGTGGTCGTCTCCGCGATGGGCGACACTACCGACGAGCTGCTGGCGATGGCCAAGAAGGTCTCGCCGAACCCGCAGCGGCGCGAGCTCGACATGCTGCTGTCGGCCGGCGAGCGCATCTCCATGGCGCTGCTGTCGCTCGCGATTCACGAGCTCGGCGGCGACGCGATCAGCTTCACCGGCAGCCAGTCCGGCATCATCACCAACGATCGCCACGTCGACGCGCGGATCATCGAGGTGCGCCCGTTTCGCGTGCAGGACGAGCTCGCGCGCGGAAAGATTGTCGTCGTCGCCGGCTACCAGGGCGTGTCGTACCGGAAGGAAGTGACGACGCTCGGCCGCGGCGGGAGCGACACGACCGCGGTCGCGATGGCCGCGGCGCTCGACGCGAAGTACTGCGAGATCTGCTCCGACGTGGACGGCGTCTACTCCGCCGACCCGCGCGTGGTTCCCGCGGCGCGTCGCATCGGCACGCTGTCGTACGAGGAGACGCAGGAGATGGCGGAAGCCGGCGCGAAGGTGCTCAACGCGCAGGCGGTGGAGTTCGCGAAGGAAAAGGGGATCGCGATCTACGCTCGCGCGACGTCCGGCCCGCTGCCGGGCATCGACGCCTCCATTGACGGCACGGTCGTTCGCAAGTCGCCGCCCCGCATGCCCGGCACCGTTGCCGGCGTCGCGAGCGAGACGGACGTCATCGTCCTCCAGGCCGACGCGAAGCCGTCGGAGGTCCTCGCCCTGCTCGACGAGCGCAGCGTCGCGGGCAAGCAGCTGCACGTGTTCGACGACCGCGTGGACATGGTCATCTCGCGCGAGAACCTGCACGACGAGCCGCGGCTTCGCGCCGAGGTCGACTCGCGCTTCGGCGGACGGGCGCGGCTGGTCGACGGCCTGGCGGCCGTCAGCGCGGTGGGCGCGGGAATCAACGCGAGCTACGCGAACGTGCGCACCGGCTCCGCGCTGCTCGAGCAGAAGGGGATCACGCCCGCGATGATCTCGACGTCCTCGTTCAGAATCACCTGGATGGTCCCGCGCGACCGCACGAAAGAGGCCGTGCAGGCGCTGCACCACCGGTTCATCGAGTCGGCGCAGCCGCTCCTTCCCTGACGTGCCGCACGCCGACGCCACCCGCGATCTCGAAGCGCTCGTCCAGTCGCGGCATCCCATCGTCACGATCGATACGGTCGAGGAAGAACGTGTCGGCAACCTGCTGCAGGCCGTCGCGGCCACGCTGCACATGCCGCTCTTCACGTGGACGGTCACGCACGGCCTCGAGCGGGTCGGTGGGGAAGGCGCCGTCTACGGCACGGCGAACCCGCAGACGCTCGTGCGGCATCTCGCGACGCTGACGGTTCGCGGCATCTTCCACCTGAAGGATCTGCACGTACACCTGAAAGACGCGACGGTCATCCGCGGGCTGCGCGACACGGCGCAGGCGTTCCTGGGCACGGGCTCGACGGCGGTGTTGTCGGGGGCATCGATTCACCTTCCGGGTGAGCTGGCGCGCGAGGCGATCCCGTTCGTCCTGCACCTGCCGGATCACGACGAGCTGCAGCTGGTCGTGCATCAGATCCTGCGCTCGTTGAAGCGGCAGCACGAGATCGCTGTCACGCTCGGGCCCGACGGCATGGAGTCGCTGCTGCAGGCGCTGTCCGGGCTGACCCTGAACCAGGCGCGCCAGGCGGTGGCCTGGGCCGTGCTCGACGACAACGCGCTGACCGCGGAGGACATCCCTCGACTGCTGCGGCGCAAGGGCGAGGCGGTGCGGGAAGAGGGGCTCCTCGAGTTCTACCCGCCCGAGGACAACACGTTCGAGCTCGGGGGCTTCGATCGCCTGAAGACGTGGCTCGAACGGGCGCGCGTCGGCTTCACGAGCGAGGCTCGGGCGATCGGGCTTCCCGCTCCGCGCGGCATCCTGATCGTCGGCGTGCAGGGATGCGGAAAGTCGCTGGCGGCCAAGGCCATCGCCCGCGCGTGGAAACAGCCGCTCCTCAAGCTCGACGCGGCGCGGCTGTACGACAAGTACGTCGGCGAGTCGGAAAAGAACCTGCGGAAGGCGCTCGACTTCGCGGAAGCCATTGCGCCGAGCATCCTGTGGGTCGACGAGATCGAGAAAGGCTTCGCCTCCGGCGGCGAAGCGGACGCGGGCCTCTCGCAGCGCATCCTCGGATCGTTTCTGACATGGCTGCAGGAGCGCAAGGCGCCGGTGTTCGTCGCCGCGACCGCGAACGACGTGCTCTCGCTGCCGCCGGAGCTGCTGCGTAAAGGGCGCTTCGACGAGATCTTCTTCGTCGATCTGCCCGGGACGGCGGAGCGTGAAGCGATCTTCCGCATTCACCTGGCGCTGCGGCATCAGGATCCGGCGGCGTTCGACCTCGCCGGGCTGACCGCTGCCAGCGAAGGGTTCTCGGGCGCGGAAATCGAACAGGCGATTACCGCGGGGTTGTACCGGGCGCTGCACGACCATCAACCGCTGACGACCGCGATGCTGTGCGAGGAGATGCGGGGAACGCAGCCGCTGTCGGTCTCCCGGAGGGAAGACGTCCAGCGGCTGCGTGAGATGGCGCGCGGGCGGTTTGTGCCGGCGTAGGCGGTCTGGTGGCTTACTGCGACGCCGAGGCGAGCGAACGCGACGGTTTCGAGGCGTACGGGTTCAGGTTCAGCGCGTTGACGATGTCGGTGATCGCCTTCTGTGCGCGGACGCTGTTGCCCGCCTCGTCCAGTGGAGGCGAGACCACCGCGATGCCGAACTTGCCCGGCGCCACCGCGATGATGCCGCCGCCGACGCCGCTCTTGGCTGGCAGGCCGGTGTGATACAGCCACTTGCCTGAGTCGTCGTAGAGACCCGCGGTCGCCATCACCGCGAGCACGTAGGGCACGTTCCCGGTGCCGATC
>DASQAX010000084.1:0-16528 GCA_035635535.1 Vicinamibacterales bacterium
TGTTCGCCTTCTTCATGGCGGTGCCGCGCGCGCAGCAGGCGCCGCCCCCGGGGCAGGGCAATACGCCGCCGCTGCCGGGCGCTCGCCAGGTTCCCGCGGCGGCGACCGCGCATCCCGAGTCGCTGTTCACGCCGTCCGAGAACTGCGTCGCGTGCCACAACGTGCTCACGACGCCCACCGGCGAGGACGTCTCGATCGGCGCCACGTGGCGATCGACGATGATGGCCAACTCCGGACGCGACCCCTACTGGCAGGCCGGCGTGAGGCGCGAAACGATCGACCATCCGATGCAGGCGGACGAGATCCAGGCCGAATGCGCGGCGTGCCACATGCCGATGCTGCAGAAGGTCTCGAAGGCCGCCGGCCGCAAGACCGACGTGTTCGCGCAGCTGCCGATCAACAAGAAGGACAATTCGGAGCTCCACAAGCTCGCCGCCGACGGCGTGTCCTGCACGGTCTGCCACCAGATCTCCGACGAAGGCCTCGGCACGCGCGACAACTTCAACGCGAATTTCACGATGCGGCCGACGCCAGCCGACGGCAACCGCGTCATCTTCGGACCGTTCCTGATCGACGCAGGGCGCAAGACCATCATGCGATCGGTGACCGGCTTCCAGCAGATGCAGGCCACCCACCTCCAGCAGTCCGAGCTCTGCGCCACGTGCCACACGCTGTATACCGGCGCCTTTCCCGAGCAGATGAATTTCCAGGAGTGGCAGCACAGCTCGTACAGCCAGGGGCAGAGCGCGCAGGCGTGCCAGTCGTGTCACATGCCGGAAGTGAAGGAGAAGGCGCGCATCTCGTCGGTCTTCGGCGACTACCGCGAGGGCCTGCACCGGCACCTCTTCGTCGGGGGCAACGCATTCGTCGTCCGGATGCTGAACCGCTACCGCGAGGAGCTCGGCGTCACCGCGCTCCCGTCGGAGCTCGAGGCGACCGCCAAGGCGACCATCCGCCAGCTGCAGGAGGAGACGGCGACGATCTCGATCGCTCGAACGGAGCTCGCCGGCGGCACGCTGAACGTCGACGTGGACGTGAAGAACCTCGCGGGCCACAAGTTCCCGACCGGGTACCCCGCCCGCCGCACGTGGCTCCACTTCACGGTTCGCGATGGCGACGGGCGGCCGGTGTTCGAGTCGGGCGCGGTCAGCCCCGCAGGCTCGATCGCGGGCAACGACAACGACGCCGATCCGCTGAAGTACGAACCGCACTACGACCAGATCACCGCGGCCGACCAGGTGCAGATCTACGAGCCGATCCTCGGCGACGCCAGCAACCAGCCGACGACCGGCCTGCTGTCGGCCACGCACTACCTGAAGGACAACCGGCTGCTGCCGCGCGGCTTCGACAAGGCGACCGCGGACAAGGACATCGGCGTCTACGGCGCGGCCGCGCAGGACGGGAACTTCACGGGCGACGGCGATCGCGTCCGGTACTCGGTCGATGTCCCCGCTGGCGGAGGTCCCTTCCAGGTGGAGGTCGAGCTGCTCTACCAGTCGATCGGCTTCCGCTGGGCGCACAACCTCGAGGCGTACGACGCGCCCGAGCCGAAACGGTTCGTCAACTACTACAACGCGGCTGCGTCGACGTCCTGGGTGGTCGTGGCGAAGGCGGCGGTGACGCAGCGGTAAGGACGGCGCCCCCGAACGGCACCCCGTAAAGGGGTGCCCCACGAACGACGAGATTGGGCATAATGCGCCCCATGGCTGTAGCGAAAGAGTTCCGCGACTTCATCAACCGCGGCAGCGTGATCGACCTCGCGGTCGGCGTGATCATCGGCGCCGCCTTCGGCAAGATCGTGACGACGCTCGTCGAGAACGTCATCATGCCGCCCATCGGGCTCGTCCTCGGCCGGATCGATTTCTCCAGCCTCTTCTTCGTGCTCGACTCCACCAAGGGCGTGCCCGCCTCGCTCGCCGACGCGAAGGCGAAGGGCATTCCGGTCGTCGCGTACGGCCAGTTCATCAACGACATCATCACCTTCGTGATCGTCGCGTTCGCGGTGTTCCTGCTCGTCAAGCAGGTGAACCGGATGAAGACCGCGGAAGAGGCCGCGCCGCCTTCCACGAAGGAATGCCCGTACTGCGCGTCGGCGATACCGGTGAAGGCGACTCGCTGCCCGAACTGCACGTCGCAGATTGGTGCGGGCGCAGCGGTCTGACGGCGCGCAATCAGATCTCGACCTGCACGCCCAATTCGACCACGCGCTCGGGCGGCAGGCGGAAGAACGCCGTCGCGCGGACGGCGTTGCGCGTCATCACGACGAAGAGCTTCTCCCGCCATCTCGCCATCCCCCGGCGGCCCGTGACGAGGATCGTCTCGCGTCCGAGGAAATAGGTGATGTCGGTCAGGTCGATGTCCAGGCCGAGCGCGCCCGCCGCGTGCAGGGCGTTCGGCACGTGCGGGTCTTCCATGAACCCGTACACCAGCCGGACGCTGAAGATGCCGAAGCCGAGCGAATCGACCGTGATGCGCTCGTCGTCCGCCACGTGGGGTACCGGCGCGGTGCTGACGGTCAGCAGGACGACGTGGTCGTGCAGCATCTTGTTGTGGCGGAGGTTGTGCGCCAGCGCCGGCGGAATGCCTCGCGGCTGCGCGGTCATGAAGACCGCGGTGCCGGGCACGCGAAGCGGCGGCGCCGCCGTGATCACCTCGAGGAAATGATCGATGGGAATCGCGCGGGCGACGAGGCGCTCGGCGACCACGCGGCGGCCGGTCTTCCACGTCATCATGACCGTGAAGATGCAGGCGCCGATCAGGATCGGCAGCCAGCCGCCCTGGAACAGCTTCAGCAGGTTGGCGCCGAAGAAGGTGAGGTCGATCGTCAGGAAGACGAACGTGATCGCGAGCGCCAGCGGCTGCGGCCACTTCCACCGTTCCACCGCGATGACATGGAGCAGCAGCGCCGTGATCACCATCGTCATCGTGACGGCGATGCCATAGGCGGCGGCCAGCGCGCTCGACGAGCCGAAGCCGATGACGATGAGAATGGTGGAGATCATCAGCGCCCAGTTCACCTGCGGCACGTACACCTGCCCCATCTCGTGCGACGAGGTGTGCTCGATGTCGAGGCGCGGCGCATACCCGAGCTGAATCGCCTGCTGCGTCAGCGAGAAGGCGCCGGAGATGAGCGCCTGCGACGCGATGATGGCGGCGGCGGTCGCGATGCCGACCAGCGGGAAGAGCGCCCACGACGGCGCGAGCAGGAAGAACGGCTGCCGCGCGGCCTCGCCGTTGAGCAGCAGCAGGGCCCCCTGGCCGAAATAGTTCAACATCAGCGCCGGGAGCACGAGCGCGAACCACGCGATGCGGATGGGCGTCTTTCCGAAATGTCCCATGTCGGCGTACAGCGCTTCGCCCCCCGTGACCGCGAGGAACACGGCGCCCAGGACGGCGATGCCGGGAATGCCGTGCGCCTGGAAGTACCTGGCCGCGTGAACCGGGTTGATCGCCGCGATCACGCCCGGCTCGCGCACGATCCAGCTGGCGCCGAGGCCGGCGATCGTGACGAACCAGACCACCATGATCGGTCCGAACAGGCGTCCCACGCTGTGCGTGCCGTACTTCTGGAACAGGAAGAGGACCACGAGGACCGCCACCGACATCGGGACGACGTACGGCGCGAAGAGCGGCGTCTCGACCTGCAGGCCCTCGACGGCGCCGAGCACGCTGATCGCGGGCGTGATCATGCCGTCGCCGTAGAGCAGCGCGGCGCCGAAGATGCCGAGGCCGATGAGGACCGGCCTCGCCCTGCGCGCGGCCGCCGCGCCGCGCGCCGGTATGAGCGCCGTGAGCGCGAGGATGCCCCCTTCCCCCTGGTTGTCCGCGCGCATCACGATCGCGATGTACTTGATCGAGATGACGATGAAGAGGGCGTACAGCACCATCGACAGCACGCCGAGGACGTTCTCGGGCGTGACGGCCACCGCGTGGGTGCCGTAGAAACACTCGCGGATCGTGTAGAGAGGACTCGTGCCGATGTCGCCGTAGACGACGCCGAGGGCGGTGAGCGTGAGCGGGACGACGCGGGCGGAAGGCGCCGCAACGTGGGTCATCGTCGCCGTCGTGGTCATCGTTCAGATCTCAACCTGCACGCCGAGCTCCACGACGCGTTCGGGGGGCAGTCGAAAGAACGCGGTCGCGCGGACCGCGTTGCGCGTCATGAGGACGAAGAGCTTTTCGCGCCACATCGCCATGCCGCGGCGATGCGTCACGAGGATCGTCTCACGTCCCAGGAAATAGGTCACGTCATCCGCGTCGATCTCGAGGCCGCGGTGCTGCGCCGACCTCAGCGCGTCGGGGATGTTGGGATCCTCCATGAACCCGTACACGGCGCGCATGGTGAACACGCCCTGGCCGAGCGCGTCGCACGTCAGCTGCTCGTCGGGGGCGACGTGCGGCACCGGCGCGGTCGACACGGTGAGGATCACGACGTGTTCGTGCATGACCTTGTTGTGCCGCAGGTTGTGCGCGAGCGCCGGCGGCGTGCCGCGCGGCTGCGCCGTCATGAAGACCGCCGTGCCCGGGACGCGAACCGGGGGCGACGCGACGATGACGTCCATGAAGTGGTCGATCGGGATCGCGCGGGCGGTCAGCCGCTCGGCGACGATGCGGCGCCCGGTCTTCCATGTCGTCATGATCGTGAAGGTGCAGGTGCCGATGATGAGCGGCAGCCAGCCGCCCTGCAGCACCTTCACGAGGTTGGCGCCGAAGAAGGTGAGATCGACGGCGAGAAAGATCGCGGCGCCGCCGAACACGACCGGCCTCGCCCAGCGCCACCGTTCGGTCGCGACCACGCACAGCAGGATCGTCGTGATGACCATCGTCAGCGTGACGGCGATGCCGTAGGCGGCCGCGAGCGCGCTCGACGACTCGAAGCCGATCACGATCACGATCGTCGCGATCATCAGCGCCCAGTTCACCTGCGGGACGTACACCTGGCCCATCGCGGATGACGAGGTGTGCTCGATGTCGAGGCGCGGCGCGTACCCGAGCTGGATCGCCTGCTGCGTCAGCGAGAAGGCGCCGGAGATGAGCGCCTGCGACGCGATGATGGCCGCCGCCGTCGCGATCGCGACCAGCGGCAGCAGGCCCCACGCCGGAACGAGGAGGAAGAACGGCTGCCGCGCGGCCGCGCCGTCGATCAGCAGCAGGGCGCCCTGCCCGAAGTAGTTCAGCACGAGCGCCGGGAACACGATCGTGAACCACGCGAGGCGGATGGGCCGCTTTCCGAAGTGGCCCATGTCCACGTACAGGGCTTCCGCTCCCGTGACCGCGAGCACGACGGCGCCGAGGACGAGGACCCCCGGACCGCCGTGCACGCGGAAGAACGTCACCGCATGCAGCGGGTTCAGCGCGGTGAGCACGACCGGCGCGCGAACGATCCAGACGATGCCGAGGACGCCAATCGTCACGAACCAGACGAGCATGATCGGCCCGAACAACCCGCCGACGCGATGGGTGCCGAACTGCTGGAACACGAACAGCACGACGAGAATGACGACGGCAATCGGGACCAGGTAGGGTTCGAAGAGCGGCGTCTCGGCCTGCAGGCCCTCCACGGCGGAGAGGACGCTGATGGCGGGCGTGATGATGCCCTCGCCGTACAGCATCGACGCCCCGAACACGCCGAGCAGCACGAGCACCGGCGCCGCGCCGGCGACGATCGCGCGCGAGGGGATGAGCGAGGTGAGGGCGAGGATGCCGCCTTCCCCCTGGTTGTCCGCGCGCATCACGATGGCGATGTACTTGATCGAAATGATCAGGACGAGCGAATAGACGACGAGCGACAGGACGCCGAGGACGTTCTCCTGCGTCGGCGCGAAGCCATGCGGCCCGTAGAAGCACTCACGGATCGTGTAGAGCGGGCTCGTACCGATGTCGCCGTAGACGACGCCGATCGCGGTCAGCGTGAGCGGAAACAGTCGCGGGGACCCGGCCGCGCCGGATCGGGCTGCCGTCATGATGCCGTCACAAAACACCGAGAATAACACGCATGAGTTCGAGGTCCGTTGACGTCAGCGGGTTTGCAGCGCCGGAACGGTAGTTTGATTCGGACACCGTTCAGCTATGGGAGGAAAGGGCCTATGAAATTCAAGGGTCTCCTGGTAGTGGCGTGCGCGGCCGGCCTGATGGCGGGTTGCAACAGCCGGACGTCGAACACGATTGCCACGAGCAACGAAGCGGGCACCACGGGAACCGCGGGCGCGGGCGTCAGCACGAGCGACAAGAACTTCGTCAACCATATGCTCTCCGACGGCATGGCTGAAGTGGATCTGGCGCGGCTGGCGAAGGATCGCGCGGCGAGCCCCGAGGTCAAACAATTCGCGCAGATGATGATCGACGACCACACCAAGGCCGGCGATCAGCTGAAGCAGGTTGCCTCGACCGCTGCGATCCCGCAGGACGCGAAGGTCGACGACAAGCACAGGGAGCTCATGGACAAGCTGATGAACCTGAGGGGCGCCGACTTCGACAAGCAGTACATGAGCGCCATGGTGGACGGCCATGAGGACGCGGTGCGCGATCTCCGGTCGCGCGTCGACGAGAACCGCAGCCTCGGCGACCGCGTCACGGGGAAGAACCCCGAGAACCCGGCGACGGTGAAGCCGGAGGCGAGCGACAACCGCGTGACGACGAGCGTCAACCAGTGGGCGGCGGACGTTCTGCCGACGGTCGAGCGTCATCTCGATCGCGCGAAGCAGATCAAGGACAACCTCGACCGCAACACCCGGAGCACGCGCGGCACGTCGGGCACGGGCACGGCCCAGGGCACGACGAAGTATTGAACGCCGGCCGGCACGAAGCCGGCCTCATCGCGCGCCGGGCAGCCAGAGCGAGCGCACCGTCAGCTCACGATGGTTCAGCCCGGCCGCCTTGTCCAGCGTCCGCAGCAGGGGCGGAAGGTCCACCGCAAATCGCCATTCGTCTACGCGACCGCCGGCCTGACGCGCGCGTTCGGCGGCCTCATCCCACCACGGCGCTACGCCCCGCGCGATCGGTTCGAGAATCAGCACGCGGGCGCCGCGCGCGGCCGCGCCGAACAGCTGTTCTTCCGTGCGCGCGCGAACCTCGCCGGGAAGCTCGTTGAGCACGTAGGCAGCGATCGCGGCGGCGCCTTGCGCGATATGCGGGAGGCGCGCAGCATCTGCCTGACGCGCCGTGCCCCGCAGGTCAAGTGTGCGGTAGGTCCACCGTGCTTCGTCAACGGCCCACGGGTGACGATCGATCCCCGAGACGAGAGGCGAGCCGCCCGCGGCAACGGCCCACGCGGCGCCGGCGGCACCGGTCCCGCAGCCGATGTCGAGGATTGCTGTGGGTGGCGGCTGTGTCGCGTCCGGCAGCGACTCGATGACGCGCGAGGCGGCCAGAAAATGGAGCGGCGCGTAAAAGAGCGCGAACGCGGCGCGCTTGCCGGCGCTGTCGAGCGGGCCCCGTGCGACGACGTGCCCGCCGACGCTCGACGAGCGAAGGCGGGTGTGCCGCCGCTCGACGTAGGCGGATGACAGCGCCCGCACCGCACGCGTTATTTCAGCGACGCGAAAATCAGCCAGGTGACGCTGCTCGAGCGCGGCAACCCAGTCGTCGAACCGCATGCTCAAATAGCGATTTGACCATGGAGTGCGTGATCCTGATCGGGCTGCCGGCCTCCGGCAAGTCCACGTTCTTCCGCGAGCGGTTCGCCGGCACGCACGATCACGTCAGCAAGGACCTGCTTCGGAACACCCGGCAGCCGCAGCGCCGCCAGGACCAGCTGATCGCGGCGTCCCTGGCGTCCGGCCGCTCGGTCGTGGTCGACAACACGAACCCGGGCGCCGCGGTGCGCGCGCCGATCATCGCGCTCGCGCGGACCCACGGCGCCGAGGTGACCGGCTATTTCTTCGTCACCGAGGCCGGCGACGCGCTGCGGCGCAACCGCGCGCGCGAGGGGCGCGAGCGGGTTCCCGACGTCGCCATCTTCACCGTGCGAAAGCGCCTCGAGCCGCCCACCATGGCGGAAGGGTTCGATCGTCTGTTTTCGGTGAGGGTGAACGAGGCGGACCGGACGTTCGACGTGAGCCCGATGTAGTGTTGCCCTACAGGTGGGGCGGCTCGGAGACGGCCGAGACCGCCCGCGCGGCTTCGGCCGTCTCGACGATCACCGCGTTGCCGCCGGTTTGTCGCGCCTGCCGGAGCGCGCCGCCGGCCAACCGCATCATCTCGTCGGGATCGGGACCCGGGGCGGTGAAGCACGCCATGCCGACGCTGGCCGTGACCCGCGCGTTCGGATACGCGCGTCCGAGCTCCGCGACCTCGTCTACCACGCGGCGCCCGATCTTCTGCGCGTGGTCGGGGGAGCAGCTGTACAGCAGCAGCGCGAACTCGTCGTTCTCCAGGCGCGCGGCGAGGTCGCCCATCCGCGTCGTGAGCGCCAGCGAGGTGGCGACGGCGCGCAGCAGCTGGTCGCCCTCGTTCCGGGAGTACGCGTCGTTGAGCGTCTTGAAGCCGTCGATGTCGAGCCGCGCGACCGCGAGGCGCTCGCCGGTGCGGCGGCCCCGCGCTTCCGCTCCCTGCAGCGCGTCCACGAACGCACGTCGGTTGCAGAGCGCGGTCAACGGGTCGGTGCGCGCGAAGCTGCGCTCGATCTGCAGCAGCTCGTTGTTGCGATCCTCGAGCGCGTTCACGTCCTCGCGCAGCGAGTGGGCCCACGCCGTCAGCGCCGACGCCACCACGAGCGCCGCGCCCCACGTCACGAGCTGCATCGCGCTGAGCTGATCGAAGCCGTTCCAGCCAACGTCGGCGCCCGCGCGCGTCCCGATGGCGGCGACGGCGACGACGAAGCCATGCGCGCGGTTGCCGAACCACGCCGCAGCCATCACCGGAACGAAATAGAGGATCGAGAACGGCAGCCGCGGGCTCACGACCGCGTCGAGCACACCGAGTCCGGCGACCAACGCGATCGCACCTGCCGTTCGAACTGAAAGGGGCATCAGCCACGCTGAGTATAGCGCTGTGTCAGCACCTCATCAATTGCCCGTGTTGGCTAGAATAGCGGGCTAGGAGGATCGCCGATGCGATCGACACGTTCGCTTCCAACAGTTGTCTTAGCCATCCTGGTTGCCGTCCCGCGCGTTTCTGCACAAGTTCATGTAGCCGGGCAGCAGGCGCTCGATGCGGCGGTGCAGCAGCATGTCAGCGCGACCGATCAGGACCGGGAAACGGTCCGCCTGTTCCTCCAGCGCAGCGAGGTCAGGGCCATTGCGGGCAAGTACGGCGTGGACATCCGGCGCGCGGAGAGCGCCGTGGCAACCATGAACGCGGCGGACCTCGCGTCGGTCGCGGCGCAGGCACGCCAGGCTGACGAAGCACTCGCCGGGGGTCAGTCGAAGGTCACCATCTCGACCACCACGATCATCATCGCGCTGCTCGTTCTGATCCTGCTGATCGTGGCCCTCAGGTAACCGTGACACGCGAGCTGCGCGCGGCCCCTCGACTGCGAACGAGGCAGGCCGCGCTGCTCGCGCTCGCGTTCAGCATCCTCCCTTCTCAGGCCCGTTCCCAATCGCTCACCATCCTCGACGTCCCGTTCGTCGCCCAGTCGGAGCTGCTGTGCGGCGGCGCGGCGGCGGCGATGGTGATGCGCTACTGGGGCGAACGCGGCGTTGACGCGGAGGCGTTTCAGCCGCTCGTCGACAGCAGGGCCGGCGGCATCCGGACCGATGCGCTGGCGGCCGCCCTGCGCGCACGGAACTGGAACACGATCGAAGTGGAAGGCTCGGCCGATGCCCTGGCCCGGCAGCTGCAGCAGGGGCGCCCCGTCATCGCGCTGCTCGAGGATCGTCCCGGCACCTACCACTACGTTGTCGTCGTCGCGGAGAGCGGCGACGGCGTCGTCTTTCACGACCCCGCGCGGGCGCCGTTCCGCGTGGCGAGCGCGGCGAATTTCGACAAGCGATGGTCGGCGAGCGGCCACTGGATGCTCGTCGTGACGCCGGCGGCGCGCGACACGCCAGCAGCGCAGCCGCCGGCGGCGGCGCCGGCGACGCCGTGCGAGCAGCAGGTCGCCGAGGGTGTCCGGCAGGCGCAGCAGAACGATCTCGATGCGGCCGATCGGACGCTCGCGTCCGCCATCTCGTGCCCGGGGGATGCCGCCTTCCGCGAGCTGGCCGGCGTTCGTGTTCTCCAGCGCCGCTGGCCGGAGGCCGCTGACCTGGCGGCGGCGGCGCTTGCGCGCGATCCGTCCGACGAATATGCCTCGAAGCTGCTCGCGACCGCGCGCTTCGTCGGCGACGACCCGCTTGGCGCGCTCGACGCGTGGAACCAGGCGCGCGAACCACGGATCGATCTCATTCGCGTGAGCGGCTTGACGCGAACGCGCCAGAAGGTCGTCGAGCACGCCATCGGGCTGAACGCCGGCGAGACGCTGACGCGCGGCGCGCTGCTGCGCGGCCGGCGGCGCCTGAACGAGCTGCCCGCGACTCCCGGCGCGCTCGATTACTCGCCGGTTCCCTCCGGCCTCGCGGAGGTGCGCGCGACCGTGGCGGAACGGCCGCTCGTTCCGCATGGCGCCTTCGACCTCGGCGTGCTGGCGCTGGCGACGTCCGTCACGCGCGAACTGGCCGCCACCGTATCGTCGCCGACCGGAGGAGGCGAGCAGGTAGGCGTCGACTGGCGATTCTGGGCGCATCGCCCGCTGTATCAGCTCTCCGTCACGGCGCCCGCGCCGTGGCGCGGCGTCTGGAGAGTGGCCGTCTCGCGCGAGCGGCAGCCGTTCACCGCCATCTACGCACCGACGCTCCACGACTCGCTTCAGCTCGACGTCGCCGACTGGGCGAGCGGGAACACGCGATGGAATGCGGGCGCCGGCCTCGACCGGTGGAACCGCGGCCGCACGTTCGGCAGCGCCGTGGCTGGCGTGCGACTGGTGTCATCGGGCAGCCGGCTGGACGCGGGTGCACAGGTCCGCACATGGTTTGGCGGCGGTAAGGAGTTCGAGCGCGCAGAGCTGCGCGTGGCTGCGCGTTCGTCCGTGCAGATGACAGGCGTGGTGCTCGTCGTGGACGCCGGGGCCGCCGCGGTGAACGCCTCCGCCCCGCCCGACCTGTGGGTCGCTGGAGATACGGGGCGCGCGCGCCCGTTCTTGCTGCGCGCTCATCCCATCCTCGGCGGGGGCGAGGCGTTCCGCACCGAACGTCTCGGCCGGTTGTTCGTCCACGAGTCGACCGAAGTGCAACGCTGGTGGTCGATCGGCCCGTTCCGCGCGGCGGTTGCCTCGTTTGTGGACACGGGACGCACCGCCAGGCGTCTGCGTGGTGACCCATTCAGCGACGTGGATCTGGGGATCGGCCTCCGCGGCGCGTATCCGGGACGCGCCGGAGCCCTTCGTCTCGATCTGGCGCACGGCCTGCGCGACGGCCAGACCGCCGTGTCCGCGATCTATACGGCCGACATCGGCCGCTGACCGTGTTAAAGTAACCGCTCTTCCACGACCAACTCAGGGGTTGCCCATGTTCCGGTGCGCGACGGTGTTCGTGTGTCTCGCCGCGATGACGGTGTTGCTCCCGCCTCCCGCGCGGGCGCAGTACTTCGGGCGCAACAAGGTGCAGACGGCGCGCCTCGAGTTCCGGACGCTGCAGACCGAGCACTTCGACATCTATTACTACCCGGAAGAAGAACAGGTCACGCGGCAGGCCGCGCGCATGGCCGAACGCTGGTACGCGCGCTACTCGCAGCTGCTCGACGACACCTTCACGCACCGCCAGGCGATCGTCCTCTACGCCAGCCATCCCGACTTCACGCAGACCAACGTCAGCCCCGGCATCGTTGACGAGGGCACCGGTGGTTTCACCGAGCGCATCAAGTCGCGCATCGTGATGCCCTTCGCGCCGGGCCTCGGCGAGACGGATCACGTCCTCGGCCACGAGCTGGCGCACGCGTTCCAGATCGACATCGCGAAACGCGAGCACCAGAACGCCTTCGAGCTTCCCGGCTGGTTCATCGAAGGGATGGCGGAGTACCTGTCGCTCGGTCCATCGAACGCGTTCACGAACATGTGGCTGCGCGACGCTAAGCAGCATCACCGGCTGCCGACCATCGAGCAGCTCGAGAACCCGCGCTATTTCCCCTATCGGTACGGCCACGCCTTCTGGTCGTACCTCGGCGAACGCTTCGGCGACGAGATCGTCGGCAAGCTGCTCCGGTCGCGGGCGCGCGGCGTCGTCGCGCGGCTCGAGGACGTGACGGGGAAGACCCGGGACGAGCTGACCCACGACTGGCACGAATCGATTCCGATGGAGGACGAGGGTCCCGATCTCGCCGTGACGCCGCGCGCGATCGTGACGTCCGCCGACGGCGGCCGCGTGCACGTCGCGCCGGCGATCAGCCCAGACGGTCGCCGCATCATGTTCATCTCCGAACGCGATCGGCTGTCGCTCGACCTGTTCATGGCCGACGCGGGCTCCGGCGCGGTCGTGAAGAAGGTGATCAGCACGGCGGCCGACCCGCACTTCGACAGCCTCGAGTACATCCACTCCGCGGGCGCGTGGGACGCCACCGGCCATCGATTCGTCGTGGCGGCGGTCGTCGACGGCGCGGCCTCGTTGACCATCATCGACACCAACGGCGAGTGGCCGAGGCGCGACATCCGGCTCAAAGGGCTCGGAGAGATTTACAACCCGAGCTGGTCACCCGACGGCAGGCAGATCGTGTTCTCCGCGATGAAGGGCGGCGTGTCGGACCTGTTCGTCTACAACCTGGCCGACGGCATGCTGACGCAGCTCACCAACGACGAGTTCGCGGACCTGCACCCGTCGTGGTCGCCCGACGGCAGGACGATCGCGTTCGCCTCCGACCGCTTCACGACGACGCTCGACGAGCTGCGGTTCGGCGCCGTGCGCGTGGCGCTGCTCGACGTGACGACGAAGATCGTCCGTCCTCTCACGGCATCGATTGACGGCGGGAAGCAGATCAGTCCCCAGTGGACGCCCGACGGCAAGGCGGTCTACTACGTCGCGGATCCCGACGGCGTCAGCAACATCTACCGCGTCGAGCTCGCGTCGGGCGACATCCGCCGCGTGACGTCCGAACGGGGCGGCGTCAGCGGCATCACGGCGACGAGCCCGGCGCTCGCCGTCGCCTCGTCGAGCGGCCGGCTCGCGTTCAACGCCTATCGCGACGGGCGGTACGAGATCCAGACGCTCGAGCAGACGAGCGCCGAGAGCGCACCGGTCGTCACGGCCGGCGTTGCGACGACGACCGGCGCGCCCGGCCGGCTCGGCAACCTCGCGCAGCTGCTGTCGAACGCGCACGTGGGCCTGCCCGCCACCGGCGAATTCCTGACGTCGAAGTACGACGATCGCCTTCGCGTCGAATCGATCGCCGAGCCGTACATCGGCGCGGCCGTCGGCGGCGGGGGAATGGTCGGCGGCGTGCTGCGCGCGAGCTTCGGCATCACGTTCGGCGACATGCTGCGCGACCGGCAGCTGCAGGCGATGGTGCGGGTCGGGACGAACATTGACGACTACGCCGCGCAGGTCGCGTACACGAACCGCAAGGGACGGCTCAACTGGGGAGTGCTCGGCGGGTTCGTCCCCGCGCGGTTCATCGGCGCGAAACGGTCGATCAACCGCAGCCCGTCGCTCGTTACGCAGGAGTACTCGAACCTGCGCTACACGCACGAGTTCGCGGGCCTCACCGCCCGTTACAACGTCAGCCGCGCCACCCGGTTCGAGTTCCGCGGCGGCACGCGGCGGACCGGCTACGGCTGGCAGACGGTGACGCGCGTGACCGACATCACCACCCGCAAGCTCGTCACGCACATGGTGCAGGAGCTGCCGGGCGCACCGGCCGTCTACCTCGCGGAGATGCAGGCGGCGTACGTCCGGGACACCGCGGTACTGGGGCCGACGAGCCCGGTCCTCGGCCAGCGCATTCGCCTGGACGTCGAGCCCGCGGTCGGCGGCCTGATGTTCGCTGACGTCCGCCTCGACGCGCGGCGGTACTTCATGCCCGTGCGGCCGGCGACGGTTGCCGTGAGGCTCCAGCACACCGGACGCTACGGCCCCGACTCGCGCGACGTGCGCCTGACGCCGCTGCTGCTCGGCCTGCAGACGCTGGTGCGCGGCTACGACCTGAGCACGTTCGCGGCGGAGCAGTGCGGACGCAACGCGACGAGCTGCTCGACGATCGATCAGCTGTCGGGGAACCGCTTCGCGGTGATGAACGTCGAGGTGCGCGCGCCGCTGCTCGGACTGCTGACCGGCAACCTCGATTACGGCCGGACGCCGATCGAGGCGCTGATCTTCGCCGACGGCGCGATGCTGTGGACGCCGCACCCGGACGGACCGCTCGAGCGCGATCGCTTCAGCAGCGTCGGCGCCGGCCTGCGGGCGAATCTCGGCGGCTTCGTGCTCGAGACGACCGGCGTCAGGCCGTTCGACAAGCCGCGGAACGGCTGGACGGTTAGTTTCCTGATCCGGCCAGGATTCTGACGGCGGCCGGCGGTTCGATGGTTCGAGGTTCGTTGGTTCGGCGGACCACCTGATTCCTACTTCGGCTGCTCGCACGGTTCGCCCGCGAGCACGGACAACAGGATCAGCGCGCGATTGCCTCGTCGAAGGATGCCGTGAGTCGTGTTTCTCGGGACCGACACGTAACTCCCCGCTGACAGCGGCGTCTCACGACCGTTGAGCCGCACGGCTCCCTGCCCGGCCACGACGTAATACTCCGTCTCCGCGCCGTCGTACAGCCGCTCCGACTGATCCTGGTTCAGCACGACGAGCGTCGTCCTCGTATTGCCGCTGCACGAGACGAGCGTTTCGCGGCGCGGCTGGTTTCCGGACAACTGCTTCTCGGCGAGGTCGACGATCGACAGCACCTGCGGCATCCCCGGCGGGCCGACCGCGGCTTCGTCCCTCGCGGCCGGCGCCGGCGCGGGCGCGGGTGGCGGAGTCGGGGAAGGCGGCCTGAGATTCAGCGTCACGTCGACGCCGGTCGGCTGGCCTGCGCGCACGATCACCTCGCGTTCGAACGAGACGATCTTGTCGCCGTCGAACCGCGCGCGGTAGGTGCCGGGCTGCATGCCGACGAAGTTCACCTGGCCGCTGTCATCCGTTTCGCCGCTGCGATCCGACGGTCCCGCGATCGTGACGCGCACGTCGGGAATCGGCAGGCCGTGCGCGTCGGTGACGGTCATGGCGATCCCCGATCGCGATGCCGCAGCCGGCGCGGGGGCGGGGCGTCGCGCGGCGGGCGCTGTCTGAGCGGGCGGCGCCGTACGCGCCTGCGCGAACGACGCGCCGGCCACGAACATGAAGCTCAAGCAGAACAGCGTGCTCGTGCGCATATGAGAATTATGCCTCTGCGGCTTCCGCACCGGGGCCGTTCAATAGCACCCACGCGCCGAACACGAGCGAGGCGATCATGACGATGCTCCCGGCGACGTGGACCGTCATGCCGAGCGTGTGGTCGAGGTGGAGCCAGCCGAGGCGGGTGAGAATCGCCTCCCAGTCGTGCCCCTCCACCTCGGCGCCCGTTGCGCCTCCGAGGAGCGGCATCTGAAGCGCCCGGGCATCGGCGATATACGGGGCGAGGTCGACGAGGCTTTCGCCCGCCCACCAGCAGCCCACCGCCGTGCCGAACCAGTCGTCCCGCTGCGCGAAGGCGACCGCGCAGACGATCGGGACGATCACCTGCAGCAGCGAGCCGCCCAGGATGGTCATGAACTCGCCAAGCGGCAGGAAGATGTAGTGACCGGCCTCGTGAAACGGGAGGTTCACCAGGTGGAGAAACGAGGCGTTCATCACCTCCCAGTCGAGCGGATGGGAGACGAATCGCCAGGTCCACCACGCCAGGAGGGCGAGCAGGAGTGCGCGTCCGGTGCTGGTCACGGCGGGCAGTATAATCAGCGAGGCCGCCAGGGGTATCTTCGCGAGGGTTCGCGGGGATTGAGACAAACCCTTGGAACCTGAACCGGTTTAGACCGGCGGAGGGAGCGCGGCGATCCTCTCGATCCCGCCTTCAATTGAATGATCGATTTCGAAGCTGCTTATCCGAATTCTCGCAAAGTGTACGAAAACCGCGCCGCGCGCCTGACCGCCGGCGGCCCCGAGACGACGCTGCAGGTGCCGCTCCGGGAGGTGGAGCTCACCGGCGGCGAGCCGCCCATGCGGCTGTACGACACCAGCGGTCCGCAGGGGCACGACGCCCGCGTGGGGCTGCCGAAGCTGCGCGCCGAATGGATTGGGGCGCGGCGCCGGACAGGGTGCGTCGGCACGCAGCTCTACTATGCGCGCCGCGGCGAGATCACGCCCGAGATGGAGTTCGTCGCCGCCCGCGAAGGGCTGCCGGCCGACTTCGTGCGCGCCGAGATCGCGCGCGGCCGCGCGATCATCCCGTCCAACATCAACCACCTCGAGCTCGAGCCGATGATCATCGGCCGCAACTTCCTCGTGAAGATCAACGCCAACATCGGCAACTCCGCGGTGAAGTCGTCGATCGAGGACGAGGTCGAGAAGCTGCAGTGGGCGACGCTCTGGGGCGCCGACACGGT
>DASQAX010000085.1:0-7453 GCA_035635535.1 Vicinamibacterales bacterium
CGCATCCACCGTGCCCGCCTTGATCGCGGGGAGCAGCTCGGACAGGTCCATGACCCGCGGCGTCGCGCCGAGCAGTTCGAACGTACGCTCCTGCACCTTGCTCGGCAGGACGCGGATCCGCATCCCCTTCATGTCGGCCGGCGTGTGAATCGGACGCAGATTGTTCGAGATGTGGCGGAAGCCGTTTTCGAACCAGCCGAGGATGCGGTAGTTCCCTTGCGCTTCCATCCGGTGCGCCAGCGTGGTGCCGAAGCGGCCGTCCATCGAGGCCCGCGCCGTCGCGGTGTCCGAGAAGAGAAACGGCAGGTCCGCGATGCCGAGGTCGGGAATCTGCCCGGTGAAGTAGCTGCTCGACTGGTACGCGACCGTCAGCACGCCGCTTTCGACGAGCCACGGCAGGTCCTCGCCTTTGTAGCCGAGATCGATGATGTTGTAGATGTACTTCACATCCACGTCCTTGCCGAACTTCGCCTGGATGCGGTCGCCAATCCGCTTCAACGACAGGCTGAAGCCGTTGTTGGGCGGCGCGTAGCCCGCCATGATGATGCGGACCGGCTTCGAGGCCACGACCGCGGGCGCCTTCTGCTGCGCGAACGCTTCGTCCGCTCGGCCGAACGCTCCGGTGACCGCGCCCGCACCGATGACCGCCGACGCCTTGAGGAACTTTCGTCTCGACATGACTCGGATTGTAAGCTCTCGGGGTGTCACTTCGCATCGGAATCGATCTGGGCGGGACCAAGATTGAGGCCGTCACGCTCGATGGCAGCCTGGAGGTCGCACGCGCCCGCGTCGACACGCCGCGCGGCGACTACGAGAAGACCCTCGCCGCCATCATCGAGCTCGTCGCCGCGCTCGAGGAACGGATCCCGCTTGCCGGATCCCCGATCCCGACCGTCGGTCTCGGTATCCCCGGCACCATTTCCACCGCGACCGGCCTCGTCAAGAACGCCAACTCCACGTGGCTCATCGGCCGGCCCCTTCAACGCGATCTCGAAGCACGTCTCGGTCGCCCCATCCGCATCGCCAACGACGCCAACTGCTTCGCCGTCTCCGAAGCCGCCGACGGCGCCGCATCGGGCGCCGAGGTGGTCTTCGGGGTGATTGCAGGCACCGGCGTCGGCGGCGGCATCGTCGTTCACGGCCGCCTGGTTACGGGCGCCGACGGCATCGCGGGCGAATGGGGCCACAATCCGCTTCCCTGGCCCGACGCCGGGGATGCGGCGTGGCCGGCGTGCTACTGCGGCAAGCACGGATGCATCGAGACGTTCCTGTCGGGGCCCGGCTTGACAGCGGATCACGAGCGGGCGACCGGCGTCCGGATGACGCCGCGCGAGATCGTCGCCGCAGCCGGGCGCGGTGATGCGGTGGCGGACGAAACGCTGCGCCGCTACGAGCGGCGCATGGCGCGTGCGCTCGCGAGCGTGATCAACGTGCTCGACCCCGACGTCATCGTGCTCGGCGGCGGGATGTCGAACATCGAGCGGTTGTACGCACACGTGCCCCGGCTGTGGGGGGAGTTCGTGTTCGCCTGTGGGACAAGCCTTCCTGAGGTCAACACTCGTCTCCTTCGCGCCAGACATGGCGCCACCAGCGGCGTGCGCGGGGCCGCGTGGCTGTGGCCTGGCTCGCCGTAGCCGAAGGCGAAGGCGGGCCTGACCGCTAAAATAGATCTCCAATGCCGCATCGCAAGAGGTCCCTTCCGGCGTCCGTCATCGCGCTGCGCCATTATTCGCTGCACACCTTTACCGCCGACCTGATCGCCGGCGTCACTGTCGGCCTCGTCGCCCTTCCGCTCGCGATGGCGTTCGCCATTTCGTCGGGGATGCCGCCGCAGGCAGGCATCTACACGGCGATCGCCACGGGCTTCGTCATCTCCGCGCTCGGCGGCTCGATGGTGCAGATCGGCGGCCCGACCGGCGCCTTCGTGGTGGTGGTATACGGCATCGTCGCCACCTACGGCGTCGACGGCCTCTTCATGTGCACCATGATGGCCGGCGTCATCCTCGTGATCATGGGGCTGACCGGCACCGGCACGGCCGTCCGCTTCATCCCGCGTCCGATCGTGCTCGGCTTCACCAACGGGATCGCCATCGTCATTGCCAGCACGCAGCTGAAGGACTTCTTCGGCATCATGCTCGACAGCCCGGTGCCGGGCGATTTCATCGGACGCCTCCGCGTCATCGGGAGCCATCTCGGGGCTGCGTCTCCGCCCGTCGCGATCCTCGCCATCTTCGTGGTCCTCCTGATCGTGGTCTGGAACCGGCTCGTGCCGCGGGTGCCCGGTTATATCGTGGCGCTCGTCACGGGCACGCTCCTGGCAACCGTGCTGGATTTGCCGGTCGAAACGATTGGCTCGCGGTTCGGCGGCATCCCCGCAACTCTTCCCTCGCTGACCATTCCACACTTCCGGCCTGAGCTGATCCTGCGGCTGTTGTCGCCGACGCTGACGGTCGCGATGCTCGGCGCCATCGAGTCGCTGATGTCCGCGATAGTGGCCGACCGGATGGCGGGAACGCGCCACGACTCGAACGTCGAGCTCTTCGCGCAGGGCGTCGCCAACATCATCTCGCCGCTGTTCGGCGGCCTTCCCGCCACCGGCGCCATCGCGCGCACCGCGACCAACATCCGCTCAGGCGCGAAGACGCCCGTCGCCGGGATGATTCACGCGCTGACGCTCCTCGTGATCGTTCTCGCGGCGTCGACGCTCGCGGCAGCGGTGCCGATGGCGGTGCTCGCCGGCATCCTGATGGTCGTCTGCTACAACATGGGCGAGTGGCAGGAGGCGCGCGAGCTGTGGAAGCACAGCTGGACGGATCGTCTCGTCTGGCTCGTCACCTTCGTCCTGACCGTCGTCGCGGACCTGACCGTGGCGGTGGAAACCGGCATGATCCTCGCGGCGCTGCTGTTCATCAGGCGTATCTCGATGACGACAAGCGTCTCGCGCGTGACGAGGGAATACGTGGAGCACGGGCGGAAGCACGTGCTGCAGGACAAGCCGATCCCCGATTACGTGACGATTTATCGCATCCACGGCCCGTTCCTGTTCGGCGCGACGGACAAGCTGACGAACCTGACGAGCCATGTCCATGAAATGACACCTATCGTGGTCCTGCGGCTCCGGAATATGACCGCGATCGATGCCACCGGGATGAAGGCGATCCAGGATTTCGCGGATGCGCTGCACGCCTCCGGCCGTGCGCTGCTGCTGTGCGGAGCGCCGCCACACCCGGCGCGTCTCATGGCGCAGGCCGAATTTCACCGCCACGTCGGCGCCGCCAACATCCTGCCGAACGTCGAGGCCGCTCTCGCGCGCGCCGCCGAACTGCGTCGGGCGATCGCCTGAGGCTGACGGCGAGCTCTTTGCTGTAACCCATCGAGAGGACACCAGTACCCTGTCTCGCGTGGTTGAGGTAGAGCCTGGTTCGAAAGGGGAATCGTGGAGCTCATCGTTCAGCCGGACGACGGGATCAAGCCGGTACTGGAAGTCATCGGGAAGGCCCAGAAGTCGGTTGACATCACGATCTTCCGCTTCGACCTGAAATCAATGGAAAAGGAGCTCGAGGCGGCGCGCATTCGCGGCGTTGTCGTCCGGGCCCTGATCGCACACCAGGGCTCACAGGGCGAGAAGGGGCTTCGCCAGCTGGAGATGCGAATGCTCGAAAAGGGCATTTTCGTCGCCCGCACCGGCGACGCTTTCACGCGCTACCACGGCAAGATGATGATCATCGACCGTGAAGAGCTGCACGTGCAGGGGTTCAACTTCACGGCGCTCGACTTCAAGAGCCGCAGCTTCGGCATCGTCACGAAGGAGCGCCACGCGGTGAACGAGGCAATTCGCCTCTTCGAGGCGGATACGCTGCGCCAGGAGTACGAGCCGGCGGAAGACGGCCCGTTCGTCGTCAGCCCCGAGAACGCGCGCGAGATCCTCGCCACGTTCATCAAGCGGGCGAAAAAGCAGCTGCTGATTTACGACCCGAAGGTCACCGACCTCCAGATGCTGCGCCTGATCAATCAGCGCATCAAGGCCGGCGTGGACGTCCGCATTTTCGGCAAGGTGGGGAAGCGCGGCAACGCGATGCGCGTCCAGAAGCTGCCGGGACTCCGCCTGCACGTCCGCGCGATGGTGCGCGACGGCGACACGGCGTTTGTCGGCAGCCAGAGCCTCCGCGCGCTCGAGCTCGACGGGCGACGAGAGGTCGGGCTCATCGTGAAGGAGCCCAAGACCGTCAAGCGGATGCTGGACGTGTTCGAGGGCGACTGGGCGAGGACCGACCTCGCCGCCAAGGAAGCGAAGGAAGCGAAGAGGGAGATAAAGGAGAAGAAGGCCGAGGCGGAGCTGGCCGAAGCGGCGGCTCGCTGAGGGGCACAGGGCGGGATCGGGGCTCGAGGCCGGGATCCGGGATCCGACGTCCGTTACACGGCGTTGCGAACGCGTTCGATCGTCTTACCGACCTGCACCGACGCGTAGAAGATACTTCCCACCTGAATGCCGCCTCGGAGCTTGTGGCGGCCAATCGCCTCGAGTCCCGCCGACGCCATGCACCCGCAATTCGAGCAGTCGGGGTTCCCGCCAAACTGGCAGGGCGTGATGTGCCGTTCGAGATCCGCTGAATAGCATTCCGTTGTCTGCGCGAAGATGCATTGGTCCGGCGAGGGCGGGGGACTGGCGAAAACCTTGAGCATCCCGTCGAGCATCTGCAGCTTCGGCACGATCGGCATCAGCCGGCGCAGCTCCGAGATCACCTTTGCGCGGTCCGGGGGGGTCAGCCGCTCCGCCGAGATCTCGCCTTTCTGCGGCGTATAGAGGCTGATCCAAATCAACCTCGTGTCCGGGTTCGCGTTCCAGATGTTGAGGAACTCCTCGAGGTACCCGTCGCGGCGAACCTGCTGGCGGGTAACCGTGCAGTGCACGGTAATCTGATGTCCTTCGATGTGCTTCAGGATGCGGTCGTAGGTTGCAGGTGTGCGGCGCGCGTCGTGTTCCGGCTGAAGGCCGTCAATCGAGACGACAACCTGAAGCTTCGGCAGGCGCGCCCATTCGCGCGGGATGGGCCGCACCGCGCTCGTGACCAGCTGCGTGTGAATCTGCCGTTCCGCGAGCTGCGGCAGGATCTGGTCAAGCTCGCGGTAGCGGACGAGCGGTTCGCCGCCGACGATGGAGACGTGGAGTGGCCGATGGCGATCAACGAGCGCCAGGAAACGCGTGACCAGCTCGTCCCCCTTGTAGTCGGAGAGGCCGCGAAGCGTGACGCCGCCGCCGCCAAGATGATCGTCGCCGTAGGCGTAGCATCCGGGACAGCGCAGTGGACACTCACGTGTGATCTCGATCGAGAGGTTCGGGCGGTAGCCCGCAAGGATGCGGCCCCATGCCTGGACAATCTCTCTGCTTCCAACGCTCATTCGATCACTATATCTCCTGTTATCCTCTCTGAGGATGGTAGATGAACCCGAATTGCCTAGAATCATGCGTCGCCGCTCGAAGCTTCATGGCTGGGGCATCTTCGCCCTCGACCCCATCACGAAGAACACGCGCATCATCGATTACGACGGAGAACTGATCGATCACAAGGAGAGCCTGAAGCGCGAAACCAGGTACCTGAAGAACGGGTGCATCTGGTGCTTCACGGTCAATCGTCGCTGGGTGCGCGACGCGAACGTCGGCGGCAACCTCGCGCGCTTCATCAACCACGCCTGCAGGCCGAATTGCTACAGCCACATCCTCGGCAAGACGATCTGGATCCTCGCGTCGCGGAACATCGAGCCGGGCGAGGAGCTCACCTACAACTACTACACGGATGGCGAGAAACAGATCCCGTGCCGATGCAGGCCCGGGTGCAAGACGAAGTTATGACCAGATCGAGGACGCGAAGACGTTGATAACCGCGAAGGGCTCGAAGGGCGCGAAGGTTGGAACACGAAGAATCTTCTTTTACTTCGTGTTCTTCGCGACCTTCGTGGTTGTATCCCTTCGTGACCTCGACACGACGCTCGCACTGACTGATGTCACCGAGGCCGATCTGGCCGCGGCCAGCGGCGGCCGCACCCTTCGCATCGGTTCCACCCTCGATGGTCACGTCACGCTGATCCCGCTCGAGGTCTACGTGTCGCGCGTGCTCGCGGGAGAGGGCGATCCGAAGGCCGGCGAGGCGGCCCAGCAGGCGCTCGCGATTGCGATCCGCACCTACACGCTCAAGAACAGCGGCCGTCACGCGCGCGACGGATACGACCTGTGCGACAGCACGCATTGCCAGGTGCCGCGTCCGTCGACGCCGACCTCGCGCCGCGTGGCGATGGCGACCGCCGGCGAGGTGCTGACCTATCGCGGGGATCTCGCGGAGGTGTTCTACTCCGCTTCGTGCGGCGGCCGCTCCGAGCGCGCCGCCGACGTCTGGCCGGGCGCCGACTATCCCTACCTGGTCTCGCGCAAGGACGATGTGTGCGAGGACGATCCGGCGTGGACCGCTGACTTCGCGCTCGACAATGTGCAGCGCGCGCTCGAGCGCGCCGGTTTCGAAGGCGATCGGCTGAAGGACATTCGGGTGGATGGCCGGACCTCGTCCGGACGGGTCGCGCGCCTGCGGCTTTCGGGGATGCGTCCCGACGTGATTGCGGGCGATCAGTTCCGCCTCGCGGTTGGCGCCGTCGAGTTGAAAAGCACGGCGTTCACCGTCGAGAAGCGTGGCGGCCTGCTGCGCTTTACCGGCCGCGGGTTCGGGCACGGTGTGGGGATGTGCGTGATCGGCGCCGCGCGGCGGGCGACACGCGGCGAAACGGCGCGCACGATTCTCGCGCAGTACTATCCCGGCCTCGAACTGACCCCGCTGTCGGGCGTCGCGATTCCGGTTCCTGTTCCGATCCCACGTCCGAATGACACGTTGACGGCTGCGCCTGCTCCGCGTCCGCCCGATTCAGTCGTTGCGCCACGCGGCAGCGTCATCTCCGTGACCGTGCCGCGTGCCTCGTCCGTCACGGCCTCCGACGTCGAGCGCATGGCGGCCGCCGCGCACGACGACCTCGCGCGTAAGGTCGGGACATCGGCACTCCCGATGACTATCCGCCTCCACGACACGCTCGACAGCTTCCGCCTCGCCACAAACCGGCCGTGGTGGGTGAGCGAGGTCGCCGAAGGAACAGCGATCGATCTCGCTCCCGCCGCCGTGCTGGCGCAGCGTGGCGGTCTCGACGCATCCGTCCGGCTGGCCGTTTCCGAGCTGCTCGTGGCAGGTCCGCTCGCCGGCCGCTCCGAGTGGGTACGGGTCGGCGCCGCGCGTTACTTCGCGCAGGCCGCCGCTGCCCGGCCCGTGTCGGCGCGAACGCGATGTCCCACCGACGCCGAGCTGCTGCTTGCCGTGTCGGCGACCGCGCAGCGCGAGGCGGAGACGCGCGCTGACGGGTGCTTCGCGCGCGAGCTGGCGAAGGCGGGCGACTGGCGGGCGGTCCGATAGCTCGTTGG
>DASQAX010000086.1:0-2389 GCA_035635535.1 Vicinamibacterales bacterium
CCTAGAACCTCACGCCGGCTCCCGCGGAAAACCGGAAGTCGTGGCTGAAGAACGACTCCTGCGTGGCGCGGCCGTCGCGGAACGAGGGTCCGGGATATTTCAGCAGGCGGTCGCCGGCATCGATGCGAATGACCGTTCTTCCCGTCGGGAACAGCTCGATGCCGCCGCCGGCGTCGAGCGCGAACACCGTACGTCCGGCCGCAAGCTGGCACGATAGCGGCGGAGGAAAAATCAGGATGCACGCGATCGCCTGGCGGCGGAACGTCAGGAAGCCGGGCCGCAGCTTCGCGAAGGGACGCACGCGGGCGAACCGCGGGCCAGCGGTCACGCCGAAGAGTCCTTCGACGCGACCGCTGCTGAACGCGACGCTGCGGGAGGACGGGAACCTACGCGGATAGACGTTCATCTCCGCTTCGACGCCAATCAGATCGACCGGACGCCACGCGAATCGCCCGCCGAAACCGACGTCTCCCGCATCGAACTCGCTCGAATGCGCGGCGGAGATCTGCGCGCCGGCGTCGAAGCGCTCCTGCGCATCCGCGCGCGCGGCCAAGGACACGAAGACGAGGGAAACCACGAAGCACACGAAGAGCACGAAGTTCAGAGCACGAAGATCCATCGTGGTTTTACGCCTTCGTGGTCTTCGCCTCCGGCAGTGCGCCGAGCTGCTGCATCATCCCCAGCATGTCGGCATCGCGCCAGTGTTCGGCGACCTTGCCGTCGCGCATGTGGAAGATGTGCGTCTCGGAGATCGTGTACTCCCGGCCCGAGGCCGGAACCCCCATGAAGTCGCCCTGGTGCTTCGCGTGCGCGGTGACGCGCACGGCCACCTTGTCGTCCTCGGCGAGCATGTCGTCAATCTTGAACCTGACGTCGGAGAGCCCCGCGTGCACGCGGCGGATCGCCTGCTTGAGCGGCTCGACGCCGGACGGCATCTTCCCCCAGCTGTGCGGTGTGAAGTCGGGGGTTACGAGCTTCTCCACCCCGTCGGCATTGCCCTTGACGAAGACTTCGTCGATGAACCGGCGGACGGCGACCTTGTTCTGTTCGGTGCTCATGCCGTGATGTTACGCGGATTCGGCGAAGACCTCGCGGGCGGCGGCCACGCCGTTGAGCGCGGCGGGAAACCCGGCATAGACCGCCATCTGCTCGAGGACGAGGACGATCTGCGCGCGGGTGGCGCCCGCGGCGAGCGCCGCGCGGAGGTGATGCTTGAGCGCCGCGGGCTGCGTGCCGATCGCGGTGAGGAGCGCGACGGCGGCCAGCTCGCGCGTCACCGGATCGAGCGGACCCTGCCCGGTGACGCCGCCTCCGTCAGGGCGGAGGTAGACGCGCGCAATCCGCCTCATTTCATCGACCTCGGCCTGCTGCGCACCCACGTGCAGCGCCGCCTCGGCGTGCCACTTCAGCTGCGGCGCCGCGTGACCGAGCACGCTCAACGCCGCGACCGTGCACAGCTCGCGCGTCCGCACGTCGAGCCCAGGACGCGACAGCACCTCGCCGAACGCGAAGTCGATGGCAAACCGGACGAGGTCGGGTGCGATGTCCGCGGCGGCGAGAATCGGCGCCGCCGCGTCGGGACCGCCGAGCGCCTCGAGCGCGCGGAGGCCCGTCTCATGGCGATCGCCGCCCGGACTCACCGTGTCGTCGCCGTATGACTGACCGTCTGATCCTCCAGCGGGATCGTCACAACGATGCGATCGGCGATGTTGTGGGTGATGTGTCCCTTGCCCGTCGTGTCCTCGATCAGATTGATGTTCCCTGGTTCAATCGGGACCTTCTGACCGTTGGCCACCTCGAGCTCCGCCCGGCCGCTCAGCGTGATCACGAACTGGCGTCGCGGTCCTGTATGCCAGTCGCCGGCAGGCGCTGCGGGCCGGCTGCTGAATTCCGCGCTGGTCGCTTTCATGCTGGACGTCCCATTGGGTGTCAGCTTCATTTCGATCTTTTCGGAATGCGTCAGGCCGTCGGCGCCGGTGTAGATCCGCGTCATCATGATCGGTTTCCGCGCCTGCTGCGCCACCGCGGCGCTCCATCCCAGGCAAAACGCGGCGGCCAGGGCCATCGCGACGAGCACGCGACTCTTTGATGTCATCACAGCCTCCACGGAGATTCGACGAGTGAATGGAAAATGCCCGCACGGGGGTCGAGGGCGCGGGCGCGCTACTGGCACAGCGAGACGACGCAGATGGAGAGGATGTTGCGGTTTTCGGGCGGAACGGGCAGGCCTCGCTCCTTCAGCAGGCGCCGTATGAGCGCGGCGGTCTCCGGATACGCGGTGGCGGACTGGACGCCGACGCGCACGAGCCCTTCGGCGTAATCGAGCGCCTGCCACAGGTGTCCCGCGGCGGCCGAGCCGACCTTGTCGGTGTCGCGGCTGCCGCGATCG
>DASQAX010000087.1:0-11392 GCA_035635535.1 Vicinamibacterales bacterium
CCGAGATCCTCGTCGATCGTGATGTTGCTCCAGACGCCGACGTTCCCGTTGGTCGCCCACGAGTCGTTCTCCCAGGTGTTGCCGCCGAACTCTCCCGGCTTCGGAATCGTGTTGAACGTCCAGAGCAGCTTGCCCGTCCGCGCGTCGAAGGCGCGCACGAGACCCTTGGTGTTGTCGTGGGTCGGAACGGTCGCGCCTTCCCTCATCGACGAGCCGATGATGACGACGTCCCTGGTGATGAACGGCGTCGAGTGCACGCCAATCTCGCCCGTTTCGAGATCGATCTGCTGGCCCTTGCCTTTGACGACGCCGACCTTGAGATCGACGACGCCGTCGGTGCCGAACGAGCCGATCGGCGCGCCGTTCTTCGCATTGAGCGCCACGAGCCGGTAGCCGGTCGTGATGAAGAGGATGCGGTCGTCACCCCGCCCGTTGCTCCAGTAGGCGACGCCGCGGCCCGAGAGCTGCCGGGGCGCGACCGCCGCGCGCTTGCCCTCGCGGAGGCTGTAGGTCCAGATCTGCTCCCCCGTTTTCGCATCGAGCGCGATGACCGACCGGCGCGTGCCGGCGGTCGTGTACAGCACGCCCTTCACCACGATGGGCGTGCCCTCGAGCTTGTACTCGGGGAACGGGCCGAAGTTGTCGGTCTTGAAGCGCCACGCGACTTCGAGCTTGCCGAAGTTCGAGGCGGTGATCTGATCGAGCGGCGAGTAGCGCGTCCCCTTCAGATCGCCGTTGTAGGTCGGCCACTCGCCGTTGGCCGTGGACGGCTGCTGGCCGGCCTGGCCGGCGACGCCGGCGGTGATGCAGACAATCGCGAGGATGGGCGACGCGAAGGTCGCCACGAATCGAGAGACGGTTCGCCTCATCGTGCGCTCCCTTCCGAAAGTGCAAGTCGGCGGATTATACGCCCGCCGCTAGGGCGCGTCGGGCTTCATTGCCAGGAAAGTGATGGTCCGCAGCACCTCCGTTTGCGAGGGCAGCTCAGCCTCGCCGTCGGGATAGCCGCCTTTGAACAGCACATAGGCGAGGATGTCGGCTTTCTGCACCCGGCTGAGCGAGGGCGGGTCGTTCTGCGGCATCGACACGCGGATCCGCTCGAACAGGTCGCCGAGCGTCAACTCGTTCCAGGTCGCGGCAAATTCCCCGCCGGTCAGCGCCGGCGCAATCTCGCCGCCGGTCAGGTCCGGGGCGTGGCAGGCGGCGCACGACTGCGCGTAGAGCGCTTCGCCGCGCTTCGCCTGCTGCAGCGAATACACGCGATCCCACTGGGATTTCATCGTCTGATCGCCGGCCTGGCGCGCGGCGGCGGCGGCCGACGCGAGCGCTCCCACCAGCATCGCCGTGACGGCAATGAGCCTCATCGGAAACCCGCTCCCTGGCCGCCCATGGTAGACGATTGCCGAAAAAAACCGGAGACTTGTGCGCCGGTTCCGCTTTAAGCTTCCGCGGACGCGTCGGGGGACATCCGGATTGGAGGCGCAGATGAAGTGGCTTGTGAATCCGCGGCTGGGTGCGTTGGTCGTGGCGTGCGCGCTGCTGATCTCGTTCAGCTGGGTCCACGCGCAGCAGGGAGGCGGTGCGGCGGTCGCGATTGACGCCGACGACATCGGCGGCGTGGTGACCAGCGCGAAAGGTCCGGAGGCCGGCGTCTGGGTGATTGCCGAAACGACGGACCTGCCATCGAAGTTCGCGAGGATGGTCGTCACCGACGACCAGGGGCGCTACGTCGTTCCCGATCTGCCGCAGGCGAGTTACCAGGTGTTCGTGCGCGGCTACGGGCTGGTGGACTCCGCACGGGTGCCGGCCAAGCCTGGACAGCGCATGGATCTCAAAGGTGTCGTCGCGCCCGACGGACGCGCCGCCGCCCAGGTCTATCCAGCAAACTACTGGCTGAGCCTGCTCGAGATCCCCAAGGGCAAGCATTCCGCGGAGGAGTTCGCGCTCGAAACCAAGGCGTGCTACTCGTGTCATCAGGTGGGCACGAAAGCGACTCGTGAGATTCCGAAAGGTTCGCTCGCCACGATGCTCGATGCCTGGGATCGCCACACGGCGATGGGCCCCAACGGCGCGCAAATGAACAACGTCTTCAAGGGGCTCGGCGAGCAGCGCAAGGCGTTCGCCGACTGGACCGAGCGCATTGCCGCAGGCGCCTATCCCGAAGCGCCGCCGCGTCCTGTCGGCGTCGAGCGCAACCTCGTGATCTCGATGTGGGATTGGGGGCTGCCCACCAGCCGCCGCAGCGATGCGGCCGCCACCGACGAGCGCCATCCAACGATGAACGCGAACGGTCTGGTATACGGACCGTACCAGAGCTCTGACATCCTGGCGGTGCTCGATCCGCGCACGAACACCACGAGCGAGATCAAGATTCCGTCGAACGGGCCCGTGCTCGATGCGAACACGCCGGCGTCTCCGTACTGGGGAAGCGAGAAGATCTGGGAGCGGAAGGCCGATCCGCGCAGCGTCGCGATGGATGCAAAAGGACGTGTGTGGGTGACCGCGCGGATCCGTGCGCCGAAGGACCAGCCGGCGTACTGCAAGGACCCGGCGGCGAACAAGTTCGCGAAGTACTTCCCGATGGAAGGCCCGAGCGCGCGGCAGATCGAATTGATGGACCCGAAGACGAAGCAGTTCACGATGGTGGACAGCTGCTTTGCCGCGGACCATAACATCTTCGACGAACACGACGACCTGGTCTTCGGCCAGGACGACGCCGTCGGCTGGATCGACACCGTGGCGTTCGACAAGACGCACGACGCGGGCGCGTCGCAGGGATGGTGCCCGGGGGTCGTCGACACCAACGGCGACGGCAAGATCTCCACGGGCTGGACCGAGCCGAAAGAGCCCGTCGATCCGAAGCGGGATCACCGGATCGAATTCGGCTGCTACGCGATCGGGATCAGTCCGACCGACGGCAGCATCTGGTGCTCGGGAATCGGCCACGAAGACACGACGCTCGTGCGCCTCGAGCGCGGCGCGAATCCGCCGGCGTCATGCAAGGCCGAAGTGTACATCCCGCCACCGTCGAAGGCCTCGTTACCCTACTCGGGAGGCGTGGCCATCGACAGCAACGGCGTCGTCTATCAGAACTGGCGTGGCGTCCACGAGATCCTCAGCTTCGACCGTCGCAAGTGCAAGACGCTGAACGGACCGACGGCGACCGGTCAGCAGTGCGCGGAGGGATGGTCGACGTACACCAAGCCCGGTCCCCGGTTCAAGGGATCGGCGGGAACGCCCGAAGTCAGCACCGACATGCTGTATCTCACCAACATCGATCACCACGACGCGCTTGGCCTCGGCAAGGACGTCCTGCTCGCCGGCGACGTCAACGCCGACGGGTTCTGGGTGCTGCAGCCGCAGAACGGCCAGATGAAGTCGTTGACCCTGCGCGTGCCGTATCCGCTCGGGTTCCATGCGCGTCACATCGATGGACGCATCGACGATGAGAAGGCCGGCTGGAAGGGCCGCGGCATGTGGACGAGCTACTCGATGTACACCCCGTGGCACCAGGAAGGCGGCAAGGGATCGCGGCCGAAGGTCGTGAAGCTCCAGATGCGGCCGAACCCGCTGGCGAAGTAGGTCGGCGCTTCGCGCACGCACGAAGGGCACGGAGCCGTGGGGGCCGACCTTCAGGTCGGCCCTCAAGCGCTGAACAAGCTCCCCGAAGCTGAATGCGACATGCCATGCCTCGAGCGCGACACTGTTTGGCCGCGCTGCTGCTATTGATCGGCATCGCGTGTACGCGCTCTGGCGGCGCGGATCCGGTGGCCGAGGTCAAGGCTGTGTGGGCAGCGCAGCTCGACGCGTGGAACCGCGGCGACCTCGATGGCTTCATGACCGGCTACTGGAAATCGCCGGACGTCGTCTTTTTCTCCAATGGCGCCGAGACGCGCGGCTGGCAGCAGACGCTCGACCGCTATCGCGCGGCCTATCAGGGCGAAGGCAGGCACATGGGGACCCTTGATTTTCCGCAGCTGGAATTCAAGCAGCTTGGCGCCGAAGCCGTCCTCGCGCGCGGGCGCTGGCACCTGAAGATGCCCGACGGAAAAGAATCCACCGGCATGACGTCCGTGACGTACCTGAAGCTGCCCGAGGGGTGGCGCATCGTGCACGACCATTCGTCGGCTCAGGCAAACTAGCCGGGCGGGTCGCGGTCCGAATCGAAAATCGTGGGGTCACCATCGACCGACCCGTCAGACGCGTTCGTGGCGTGGGCGAAGGACCATGTGATCCGCCTGTCGACGATCGAGCCCGGCCACGGGTTCGCGGATCTCGAGCCGATCGAATCCATCATCGGCGACGCGCTCGTCATCGCGCTCGGTGAGGCGGCGCACGGCACGCACGACTTCCTGGCATTCCGGAACCGGCTGCTCGAATTCCTCGTTCACCAGGCGGGCGTGACGGCGCTCGCCGCAGAAACCGGCTACGCCGAGTCGCTCGACGTCGACGCCTACATCAACGGCGAAGACGTCGACGTCATGGTCGCGGCGCAGTGCGTCTTCGACGACTGGTATCCCGCGCCGCTCGAGGAGAACCTCGCGCTCGTCGAGTGGATGCGCGCCTACAACGCGGGGGCGGCCCCGGGCCGCGCGTTGCGTTTCTACGGCATCGATCTCACCGGCGGGTGGGGCTACGAACACGCCCGCCGCGTGGCGGACAGCGCGCTCGATTACATCGGACGGGTCGATCCCGGAGCTGCCGCGGAGTTGCGGGCGCGCCTCGATCCCCTGCTCGCGACGTTCACGACACGAGGCTACGCCTCTCTCGTGCCCGCGCAGCGGGCCGGGCTGACGGCCGCCATGGCCGACCTCGTCACCATGCTGGAGACCCACCGCCCCGAGTTCATCGCGGCCACGACGCAGGCCGACTTCGAGCGGGCGCGGCGTCACGCGGTCAACGCGCGACAGCTCGACGCCTATTTCGGATGCGCGCCACGAGCCTCGTCCGACAGCGCTGCGGACTACCGGGCGCAGTCGATGATGCGCGACGCGGCCATGGCCGAGAATCTTCAAGCGGTCCTGCAGGAGGAGCGTTCTCGCGGACGGATGCTGCTCTTCGCTCACAACTGGCACATCAAGAAGCGTGCGTCGGAAAAGGAGGCGTTCCCCGAGCAGTTTCCCGGCGAGCCGGGAACGACGATGGGACAGTACTTGCAGTCGACGCTCGGGGATCAGCTCGTCGTGGTCGGGTCCACGTTTCATCGAACGGCAGACGGCACGATCACCGGGCCGCCGGTGACGAACACCAGGCTCACCGTAGATCCTGCCGAGCCGTCGGATATCGACAACGAGCTCGCGCGCGTCGGCAGCCCGCTGTTCATCGTCGACCTGCGCGCCGCGCGGCAGTCGGCGCCTGCCGCCGCTGCGCTGGATCGCCCGCGAAGGATGCGTTTCAACGACCGGTATGCGGAGGAGAACCCGTTGCAGGCGTTCGACGCCCTGCTCTACGTCGACACGGTGAGCGACTGGCGGCCAGTCGTGCCGGCGGCTCCGCGGAGCCGTCGATGACGTCGCTCGCCCTTCATCGCGTGGTTCGTGCTCGGAGCGAACACGATCGAACGTCACGGCTGACCGTCGAACGGCGCTGACACGCGCCGCGCCGCTGACGGATCAGTGGGTATAGAATCCGCGCTTGGAGGCAGCGATGGCTGAATCGGGGCAGACTTACAAGACGCACGTCCGTTTCTTTCCGCCGTTTCATTTCTTCGTCGCGCCGGTGCTTCTGATCAACGTGTTCGTCACCGGCTGGCTGTTGTACCGGGCGCCTTCGGGTCTCGGCGTCTGGCAACTGATTGTCGCGGCGGCGTTGTTGATGACGGCGTTCGTCGCCCGGGTCATGGTGCTGGCCGTGCAGGACCGCGTGATCCGGCTCGAGATGCGCGTGCGCATGCGCGACGTGCTTCCGGCCGACCTGCAGGCGCGTATTCCCGAGATCTCCCGCGAGCAGTGCGTCGGCCTTCGCTTCGCGAGCGATGCCGAGCTGCCCGTGCTCGTCCGCAAAGTGCTGGCCGGAGAATTGAAAACGACGACCGACATCAAGCGCCAGGTCTCCCAGTGGCAGGGCGATTACCTGCGTGCGTGAGTGGGGCGGGTGAGGCGGGTGTCAGATGATTGATTTGTACAACGCAGCGACCAATCAGGTGATCGGCAGCATCACCGAGGCCGAACTGCAGGTGCTCATCGACGGACTGGAAGAGGAGTCGTCGCAGGATCAGGACTACTACATCGATGCGGCGACGATCGACGTGCTCGGCGACGGCCGCGCGAGCGACCATCTGCTCGGCCTGCTGCGAAGCGCGCTCGGGTCGAGCGACGGCGTCGAGATTCGCTGGCAGCGCCGGTAGCGTCTGCCGTCACGATGGTTTGAACACGTTCGCGGCGCGGCGGGTGCTGCGCTCGCGCTGGAGGTGATTGATGGCCGTTCGCCTGACGCGAAGTGTCGGTATGCTGCTGCTCGGGATCTGGCTGCTCCTCTCGGGGATCGCCGGGCTCGCCCCGCTCCCCATTCCCGGGGTCATCATGGCGGTGCTCGCGCTGCTCGCGGGAATTCTGATCCTCATCGGCCAGTAGCCGGCGGCAGATGGAAATGTCCTCAGAACCGACAGGGGGTCATCGCGTGACGGGGCCCGCCCGCGCGCCCGATCACCGTGCACGGCGGCGCGATCGCCGTGCTAGTATCCGCGCGCTATGAGAAGGATCGCACTGTCGGTGCTCGTCATTGCTGCAGCCGCGTGCGGCGGCACGAGCAGCAACACTGCTCCCACACAGGTCGCGTCCCCACTGAGCTTCTTCGTCACCAGCGCGACCAACCCCACCGGCAACGTTGGCGGCCTGCGCGGCGCCGATAATCGCTGCCAGACGCTCGCGACCGCCGCCGGCGCCGGCAGCAAGACGTGGCTGCGTACCTGAGCGTCGAACGGGACGCCGACAACGGCAACCGTCCGACCGACGCGCGCTCGCGGATCGGCAACGGACCGTGGGTCAACGCCAACGGCGTCACCGTCGCCGCCAACCTCACCGAGCTCCATGCGCGTCGAGGAGACGCCGCCGTGTTTGTGGACGAGCGCGGCCAGCGCATCAACGGCCAGTGGATGGGATCGCCCACGCCGAACGAGCACGACGTCATGACGGGGTCGAACGCCGACGGCACGCTGATGACGGGGTTCACCTGCAGCGACTGGACCTCCGATGCGACGACGACGTTCGGGCAGGTCGGCCATTCGGACGGCCTCGGCCCCAACGGCGATACATCAGGCGCGCTGTCGTCATGGAACTCCGCGCACTCGAACGCCAATTGCTCGAACACCGCGCCGCGCGGCGGCGCCGGACGCATGTACTGCTTTGCGAGGAACTGAGCGACACGCGCCGTTGACGCGCCGGGAGTTCCTGTCGGCCACAGGCGCCGGCGTGGCGATGTTCGCCTGCGCTCCCGGTCCCTCCGCGGCGCAGGCGGCCAGATACGACCTGATCATCAGAGGCGGGCGCGTCATCGACCCGTCCGTCCGCCTCGACGCCGTTCGTGACGTGGCGATTGCGGCCGGCCGCATCGCCGCCGTCGACGCCAGCATCACCGCGGACGCCACCGAGACCATCGACGCGCGCGGCAAGCTCGTCGTTCCCGGCCTGATCGACATCCACACGCACGCCGCGCGCACGGCCGACGGACCGCCGCTGATGCTGCAGGACGGCGTCACCTCCTGGATCGATGCGGGCTCGCAGGGCGCCGACCACGTCGCCGACACGGTTGCCGTCGCGCGCTCGTCGGCACAGCCGGGCCGCGTGCTGATCAACATCGGGCGCGCCGGCATTCTTCCCGACGGCGACACGATGGACCTGAAGCGCGCCGACGTCGCCGCCGCGCGCGACGCCATCGCAAAGAACCGCGAGTTCATCGTCGGCGTCAAGGCGCGGCTGTCGCGCGACGTCGCGGGCGCCAACGACTACGAGGTGCTGCGACGCGCGCAGGAAGTCGCCTCCGGCTTCGGCCTGCCGGTGATGATCCACATGGGCCAGACGATCTCGCCGATTCCGCGCCTCTTCGATCTCCTCAAGCGCGGCGACATCGTCACCCACATGTTCGCGCCGCCGCCGAACAGCATCGTCGACGAGAGCGGGCACATCCAGCCCGCGGTGCTGGCGGCGCGCCGCCGCGGCGTCTGGTTCGACGTCGCCAACGGCCAGAACGGGCACCTGCGGTGGGACTCCGTCGAGACGATCATGAAGACCGGCTTCTGGCCGGACACGTTCTCGACCGACTGGAACACGAACAGCCGTCAGACCGGCGTGGTCGATTTCCCCAACTGCATGTCGAAGCTGTTCGGCTACGGCATGACGGTCGGCGAGGCGGTCGCGCGGGCGACCGTCAACGCGTCGCGCATCTTCCCGGCGTTCAACGACCGCGGCACGCTCAACGTGGGTGCGCCGGCCGACGTGGCGCTCCTCGAGCTGCGCGACGGGACCTTCGAGTTCGTCGACAACTACAAGAACACGATCACGGGACGCCAGAGGCTCTTCCCGAGCGCAACCGTGCTCGCCGGGAAGCGCATCGCGCGGACCTGACGTGGCCGACTGGAGCAACCCCGCCCCGCATCCGATCATCTACGTTCGGGGCTACGCGATGACGCGCGGCGAGATCGACGCGACCACCGCGGATCCGTTCTGCGGGTTCAACATCGGCTCGACCGTCTTCCGCGCGGGCCCCGATCGGGAGAAGCCGCCGCGCAAGTTCATGTTCGAGTCGCCGGTCCTGCGCCTGGCGAAGGATTACGGCTACGGCGACGTGTTCCTCGACGGCGAGGACCTGACGGAGCTGCCGCCCGGCAGCGTGGGCATCAGGCGCCGCTCCGTCATCGTCCACCGCTACTACGATCCGGCCTCGACGCTGCTCGGCACCGGCGACACGCCGCCGATCGATACGTTCGCCGTGAAGCTCAGCGAGCTCATCGCACGCGTACGCGACCTGACGGAGAGCGGCGAGGACAAGGTGCCTCACGACGCGTTTCGCTGTTACCTCGTCGGGCATTCGATGGGCGGGCTCGTCTGCCGGACGTTCCTGCAGAATCCCAACGGCGACCCGCGCGGCGTCCGGAAGCACGTGGACAAGTTCTTCACGTATGCCACGCCGCACAACGGGATCGACCTGGCGGGCGTCAACATCCCGAGCTGGCTGACGGCCAACGACATGCGCAATTTCAATCGCGACTACATGGCGCGGTACCTCGCGATCGATCCGGCGCAGTTCAAGAAGACCAGGCGCGTGGACTGGATGCCCGAGGGCGCGCTGCCGTCGCGGAAGATCTTCTGCCTGGTCGGAACGAACCGGATGGATTACGAGCCCGCGATGGGGTTGTCGCGCGCCTTCGCGGGCCACGGCAGCGACGGCCTCGTGCGCATCGAGAACGCCATCGTCTGCAGCGCGGACGGCGACGCGACCGCGAACCCGACGGCGAAGGCGTTCGTCTACCGGTCGCACTCCGGCTACTTCGGCATCGTCAACAGCGAGGAGGCATACCAGAACCTGGTGCGCTTTCTCTTCGGCGAGCTTCGCGTCGACATCTGGCTCGACATCGAGACGCTCCAGCTGCCGAAAGCCGTGCGGGAGGATGCGCAGGGCAAGAAGGTGGATGCGCTCTACCAGGTGGAGGTGCTCGCCGCGCCGCGCGGCAAGATGTGGTACCTGACGCGACGGGTTGCAGAAGAGGACTCGGTGGCGTGCCTGCGGCACGAGGACTTCGTCGCCAATCCCGCACACGGGAAGCTGCACCTGTCGACGGCATTTCTCTCGAGCCGCTTCAAGACCGATCCCACGGAACCGTCGATGTCGTACATCGTCACCGTCGGCGTGCGCGTGCCCGACTATGAAGTGGACGGCGCGCTCTGGACCAAGCATCACTACGAAGGCAGCTACCTGTTTCACGACTCCGTGCTCGTGTCGGTGACGCCTCCGTCGGAGGGCCGGGGCTGGAGCGCGAAGTACGACTGGCAGACCGACACGGTCCACGAGCCGGCGACGCCGCTGCCGGTCGAGGCCGGTCCCGGCGGCAGCTCCATTCTTCGCATCGCCCTGCCGCCGCGGCCCGAGAATGTCACGCCCGCCGTCGAGGGGCACTTGCGGCTGGTCGTGTCGCTGTGGAACGACGATCAGGCGAAGTGAACGGGCGGCCGGCATATGTCCGGCGTGCGCCGCGTCGCTGGAGCGATGAAGAGGAGACGCGCAGGCGTGTGCTAGGATGCCGCGCGTTCCCCCGGAGCACCCCCGATGACGGGTCATCGCCGTCCTGACGCTCGCCGGCACGCTACTTTCCGTAGCCGGACGACGACGATCGTAGAGGCGGACCTTCAGGTCCGCCTTTCAAAATGAAGGAGGAGTGATGAAGCTCTCAGCAATCGTGGCCCTGGCAATCGCGGCGTGCGCCGTCACGCTGTATGCCGCCAAAGGCGTCCCCAGCACCGTCACCTACATCCCGCACGACAAGGCCAACGCGACGATGGCCAAGGGCGGGCAGATCATCGGCGAGAACGGGTTGATCGTCCTCGCGCAGCGCCGCGGCGCGGGTGAGGTCGAGGTGCACGAAAACACCAACCACGTCTTCATCATCGTCGAAGGCGAGGCCACGTTCGTCACCGGAGGCACGATGGTGTCGCCGAAGAACACCGCGCCGGGGCAGACCCGCGCGGCGAGCGTGAACGGCGGGCAGACGTACCACCTGACGAAGGGCGACGTCATCACGATCCCCGCCAAAACGCCGCACTGGTTCAAGGAAGTCCCGACGCAGACGATCGCGTACTACGCGGTCAATCTCGAACCGTAGTTGCTGCGCCGGGCGGTCCGCGCGTTCGCCGCGAGCGTCCTCGCGCGTGTGCGGTGAACCGGTCACGCAGCCCACGTGTTAGGATTCCGGCCGTGTGAGGTGATCGTGCGGACTTTTCGACTCTTGTTGCTCGCTTCGATGGCCCTCTGCCTGGCCGCGCTGATCGCGTGCGGATCGGACAGCACTCCGACAACGCCGACGCCCGCGCCGGCCCCCGCCCCGGCGCCCGCGCCGGCTCCAGCGCCGGCGCCGGCACCGGCCCCGACGACAGCCGGCATCCAGGGCACCGTGTCGAACAACTCGGGCGCGCCGCTCAACGGCGCGCGCGTGGCGGTGCTCGACGGCCCGAACACGGGTGTGGCGGTGCTGACCAATGCCAACGGCAGCTACCGGTTCGAATCGCTGTCGATCGCGAACATGAACTTCAGCGCCACCGCGACCGGTTATCTCGAGGCGCGCGCGGGGACGCTCGTGAACGGCACCAACGGTCTGAACTTCGTGCTCGCACCCGTTCCACCTCCTCCACCGCCGCCGCCCCCGGCGGTGACACCGTCGATTAGCATCACGACGCGCCTCATC
>DASQAX010000088.1:0-11409 GCA_035635535.1 Vicinamibacterales bacterium
CCAGTTCTGGCGGACCACCGGCGGCGTGACGTTTCGCTGGTAACACCTCCACACGGCGCGGATCGCGAGCCGCCGCCCTCTGGCGGAAGCGGGCTCGCGATTCGCGATTCCGGCTGGCCGTCTTCGGTTGGCCGCCCTGCCGCAATCTTCCGGCCGGCTCACGCCGTCAGTCGCTCGTCGACGCGTGTATGACCACGGCCGTGCATCCGTCCGTGCACTTCGTGCACGTCGCCGTCGAGCAGCTCGCGCGGGCTGATCGTCCAGAAGAACTGGATCAGCGTGGCGACCAGGCCGGTCCATCCGGTGTGATGGCTGGCGCCGAGCCCCGCGCCGTTGTCGCCGTGGAAGTACTCGTAGAAGAGCAGGTGGTCGCGCCAGTGAGGGTCGGCCTGGAATTTCTCGGCGCCGCCGAAGACGGGACGCCGGCCGCGATCGTCCTTCAGGAAGATGCGCGTCAGCCGCGCGGAAATCTCCTTGGCGACCTCGAAGAGGTTCATCTTCACGCCCGATCCCGTCGGGCACTCGATGGTGAAGCCGTCGCCGTAGTACGCGTAGAACTGGAGCAGCGCGCGGATGAGGAGCGCGTTCATCGGCATCCAGATGGGGCCGCGCCAGTTCGCGTTGCCGCCGAACATCGCCGTGTCCGATTCTGCCGGGAGGTACGCGACCCGGTGCTCCGAGCCGGCGGCGGCGAGGACGTACGGGTGGTCGAGGTGCACGCGCGACAGCGTGCGGATGCCGAACGGGCTGAGGAATTCGTTCTCGTCGAGCATCCGCGTCAGGATGCGGCGCAGCCGGTCGCGCGTGACGAGCGCGAGGATGCCGCGGCCGCGGTAGCCGAAATGCCCCTCGCCGGTCGGATGGATGTGGTCGAGCAGGTCGGGCTGACGCCGCACCCGCTCCGCGACCTGCGCCAGCAGCCCCGGCATCCGCTCCCGCTGCGCGGCCTCGACGATGGTCGTCGCGCACAGCGGCAGCAGCCCCACGATCGAGCGCACCTTGACCCGGCTCGCGGCGCCGCTGTCGAAGCGGAGGGCGTCATAGTAGAAACCGTCCTCCTCGTCCCACATGCCGGTGTCGCCAGCGCGGTTGATCGACGCCGCCATGCTGAGGAAGTGGTCCACGAAGGTGACGGCCATGTCCTCGAACGCGGGATCGCCCATCGCGATCTCGGCGGCGATTTCCAGCATGCTCTGGCAGAACACCGACATCCACGCCGCGCCGTCGGCCTGCTCGAGATAGCCGCCCGTCGGCAGCGGCGTCGAGCGGTCGAAGACCCCGATGTTGTCGAGGCCGGGGCAGCCGCCTTCGAACACGTTGCGGCCGAGCGGGTCGTTGCGATTGACCCACCAGGTGAAGTTGGTGAGCAGCTTGGCGAAGGTGCGCTTGAGGAACGCCGGGTCGGAACGTCCGCGCAGCGCCTGCTCCGTGCGGTGCAGGAAGATGATCGCCCACGCGTGCACGGGCGGATGCACGTCGGAGAAGTTCCACTCCGAGGCGGGCAGCTGGCCGTTCGGGTGCATGTACATGCCGCGCAGCATCAGCTCGAGCTGCGCCTTCGCGAAGTCGATGTCCACGCCGGCGACCGCAATCGCCTGGAACGCGAGATCCCACGCCGCGAACCACGGGTACTCCCACTTGTCCGGCACCGACAGGATGTCGGCGTTGACCATGTGGCTCCACCCCTCGTCCCGGACGTGGGTCACGGCGGCGGCGCGCTTGTCGGCGCCATGTTCATGAAGCCACCTGGTGAGGTCGAACGAGTAGTACTGCTTGCTCCACAGCATGCCCGCCATCGACTGCCGGACGACCCGCGCGAGGTCGGAATCGGCGGCCATCGGCGTGAGCGACGCGTAGAACTCGTCCGCCTCGACCACGCGCGCGGCGAGCAGGTCGTCGAAGTACATGAAGGGCTGCCCGATCGTCTCGGGAGACGCGGCGCTGAGGCGCAGCCTGATCTCGACCTTCTCGTGCGGGCCCACGATCTGGTGGAAGCGAACGGCAGCTTTCGTGCCCGTGCCGTGCTCGTTCACCGCGGCCGTTCGGCCGTGGACGATGAAGTCGTTGATGCCGTCCTTCACGTGCGCGGTGGCGTTCGGCGTGCCGAAGAGGCGCTCGTTGTTGGTCTCGTTGTCGGTGAAGAGCACGGGCGCCGCGCCGTCCACGTACAGCCATCGTTCGCCAAGCTCCCCGTGCAGCGCCTCGATGCACCGGCCGCCGCCGAACACCTCGCGCAGCGCGGGCTTCGGCGAATACGGCCAGCTGCGCCAGGTGTTGCGGAACCAGAGGGTCGGCAGCACGTCGAGCGGCGCCGCGTCGGGACCGCGATTGGTCGCGGTGATGCGAATCAGCACGTCCTCGGGGCTGGCCTTCGCGTACTCGACGACAACGTCGAAGTACTTGTCCTCGTCGAACGCGCCCGTGTCGATCAGCTCGTACTCGTGCTCCTGGCGCGAGCGCGACCGGTTCGTGCGGACCAGATCCTCGTACGGAAAGGCGCACTGCGGGTACTTGTAGAGGCACTTCATGTACGAGTGCGTCGGCGTCGAATCGACGTAGTAGTAGTACTCCTTGACGTCCTCGCCGTGGTTCCCCTCGCCGTTGGTGAGCCCGAAGAGGCGTTCCTTGATGATGGGATCCCTGCCGTTCCAGAGCGCAATCGCGAAACAGAGCTGCTGCCGGTCGTCGGAGATGCCGGCGAGGCCGTCCTCGCCCCAGCGGTAGGCGCGCGACCGCGCGTGGTCGTGAGGGAAGTACGCCCAGGGGTCGCCGTTGGCGCTGTAGTCCTCGCGCACGGTGCCCCACTGGCGCTCGCTGAGGTACGGGCCCCATTTCTTCCAGGGCGTGCGGTGCAGGAACGACGCGCGCAGGCGGGAGGCCTCGATGTCGTGCATCATTCCCCTCGACGCTGCAACTCGCTGTCCGCGCGCGCGCGCTCCGAACGGCCGTTTATGCGGTCCATTTCACCAAGATCTTGTGACGCCATGACCGGATATCGTCGCGCGCATCGCGGCCGCAGGGGTCTGCCGCACGATTTCTGCTGGCACACCTCGTGCGTTTGCGCGTGGCATGACGGGCGACCCCAGCGATGTGCGCGCGGAATGGCGGGCGATGGTGGCGAGCCCGCTCGACCTGTCCGAGTATCAGCCCGCGTCGACGCCCGCGATCGAGATCGCGGGGCTGTCGATGTGCGGGAGGCTGCAGCACGACAACACGGACCACTTTCTCGCGATTCGCCTGGGGCGTCTCCAGGAAACGGTCGCGACCAGCCTTTCAGCCGGCGACCTTCCTCCGCGCTTCGAGGAGCACGCCTACGCGATGCTCGTCGCGGACGGCCTCGGCGGGCAGGGTACCGGCGCGCGCGCCAGCCGCCTCGCGCTGAGCACGCTGGCGCACCTGGCCATCCGGTACGGCAAGTGGAACGTGCGGATGGGAGCCGACACGGCGGCCGACATCGCCGAGCAGGGCGAGTTCTTCTACCGCCAGATCACCGATGCGATGTCGCAGGCCGCCCGTGCCGACTTCAGGCTCGCGGAGATGGCGACCAGCCTCACGGCGGTGTACATCGCCGGGGCGGATCTCTTCTTCGCGCACGTCGGACACTCACGGGCGTTCCTCTTCCGCAACGGCGTGCTCATCCAGCTCACGATGGAGCACACGCTCGAGCGGCTGATCTCGGCGTCCGCGGCGCTGCGCCGCGCACGCCTCGAGGCGCGCAGGCCGCGCGTGTTGGACCACCGGTCGCCCGACACCGCGGGCGACGCGGCCGGCGCACACCAGGACGGGCCGGACGTGAGCATCGAGCACGTGCAGCTCTGGTCCGGCGACCGCGTGCTGCTGTGCACGGACGGCTTGACCGGCGTCGTGCAAGAGGATCGGATTTCCGAAGTGCTGGCCTCGCAGCGCAGCCCCGGCGAGGAGTGCCGGCGGCTCGTCGACCTGGCGCTGACGAGCGGGGCGACCGACAGCGTGACGGTCCTGATCGCCGACTACCGCACGGAGCGGCCGCCGGGGCCGCTGGAGGCCGCCTTGTAATCGCCGCCGCCCTTCACGGCGCGGCCATCGGCGCCCCGGGCAGCGGGACAGCGACGTCGATCTGCGTGCCACCGCCCGCGTTCCACGTGATCGAAAAGGCGCCGTTCATCTTCGCGACGCGTTCCCGCATCGTGATGACCCACAGCTGCGCGCCATGGCCGCTGTCCGTGGAAAACGCGTGCCCGAACGCCCGCACCATCAGGTGAATGGCGCCACCCGCGCCGCGGAGCTCGACCTCCGCGCGCCGCGATCCCCCGTGGTTCGCGATATGTCCGAGCGCGTCCTGCGCCACCCGGAAGAGACACAGCGAGACGTCGGCGGGTACCAGGCCGGGCACGTCGCGCCTCGTGAACGAGACGTCCATGTCCAGCCGTTCGCTGAGCTCGCCGCAGAGCCGCTCCAGCGCGTTGTCGATCGCGAGCAGCGTCATCGGCCCGGCGTGCAGCTCGCGCGACAGCGCCTGCACCGCCGAGGAGATCCCGGCGGCCTGCGACCGCAACTCCTCGAGCCGCGAGCGCAGAGGCGTGTTCGACCCGTGTAGATCGCGGGTCAGGCGATCGACGCCGAGCTGCCAGGCCGCCATCCGCTGGCCGATGTCGTCGTGGAGCTCCCGCGCGACGCGCATGCGTTCCCCCTCGTGGTTCTCGAGCAGCATCTGGCTGATCGTCGAGAGCGACGCTTCCGCGTTCTTCAGCGGCGTGATGTCGGCCACGAGCGTCATCCGCAACGCCTGGCCTTCGACGACGAATTCCTCGATCGACACCGAGCCGGACCGGACGGTGCCGTCACGGGCGCGGAAACGGCACTCGAAATCGCGAAGCCGCCCTCCGCGCGCCTCCACCCGCTGATTGATGTCGCGGAAGTCGGCCTCGTCGAGGAGCCCGAGCTCCAGCGGCGTGCGGCCGATCGCTTCCTCGCGCCGGTAGCCGAACAGCCGGACCCACGTGTTGTTCACGTCGATCAGCCGGTTGTCGGGCGTGGTGGACACCGCTCCCGTGCTCGGCGTGATCAGGAATGCCTTCGCGAACTTCTCTTCCGACAGCTGCAGCGCGCGCTCGTGGCTCCTGCGCGGGGTGATGTCCTCGAACAGTCCCCAGTAGCCGGTGAACTTTCCGTTGATGGAGTCCGGCACGCCGTGGAATTCGATGTCGATGAGGCTGCGATCCTTGCGTCGGCCGCGCGTGATGACCTGGACGCACTCGCCCCGTTCGAGCCGCTGCACGGCGGCTCCCGCGTCGCGGTCGTCCCGAAGCCCCACGAGCGCCTCGAGGTTCTTTCCGGCGATGTCGTCCGAGTGATAGAGGAATAACCGCTCGAACGCAGGGTTCCAGAATCGGACTCGCCGGCGTGCATCCGCGCTCGCGACAGCGATGGGGAGCGTCCGAACCAGACGCTCGATATTCCGCAGACGCCCAGATCGATCGGACCAGCCGGCCATGGTTCGGAGTTGGAGGGTGCGCCTCTTATACACCGAATGATGCCGGCAACATTATGGAAGTACGCCGACGACAAATCTGTTGCGCAAGAGGCAGGTCGCCGACCGCAGAAGTCGTCCGTGGATGAGGCGGAGAGGGTCAGCGGCGCCCGCCGCCACGGGTTGACGAGGCGTCAGGCGCTGGCGAGGTGAGCGCCCGGGCGCGAGGGGCCTTCCCTGATGATGCCGAGCTTCTTCATGCGGAAACGCAGCGTGTTCGGATGGAGGCCGAGGCGTTCGGCGGCGTTGCCGGTCCCGTTGATGCGCCAGCCGCAGGCGCGCAGCACTTCCTGGATGTGCGCTCTCTCGATGGACGAGAGCGTCGTGCCGTCCTCGTCCGGCCGCGGACCGCTCACCTCCACGTTGTCCTCGAGGAGCATCAACACGTCGCCGGTCGTGTGAATCAGCGCGCGCTCGATCACGTTCTCCAGTTCGCGCACGTTGCCCGGCCACTGCCGCCGCTGGAGCTGTTCCATCACGTTGGGCGGCACGCGCTTGATGCGGCGCTGCGTCAGCCGCTGGCGCTTGCCGATGATGGACCACACGAGCTCGGGGATGTCCTCGGGCCGCTCCCTCAGCGAGGGCAGCCGGATCGGGAAGACGCTCAGGCGGTAATAGAGATCCTCGCGGAACGTGCCCTCCTGGATCATCTTCCGCAGGTCCCGGTGCGTCGCGGCGACGATGCGCACGTCCACCTTCTGCGCCTGCGACGACCCGAGGCGTTCGAACGTCCCTTCCTGCAGCACGCGCAGCAGCTTGGTCTGCAGGTCGAGCGGCAGGTCCCCGATCTCGTCGAGGAAGAGCGTGCCGCGGTGCGCGAGCTCGAACCGTCCCTGCCGGGTGGTGACCGCCCCGGTGAACGCGCCGCGCGTGTGGCCGAACAGCTCGCTCTCGATGAGCGACGGCGGCAGCGCCGCGCAGTTGACGACGACGAACGGGTTCGACCGCCTCGGACCGCGAACGTGAATGGCGCGCGCGAACAGCTCCTTGCCCGTCCCGGTTTCACCGAGCAGCAGCACCGTGCTCCTGGTCGGAACGACCTCCTCCATCCGTCTCAGCGCGTCCTTCAGCGTGAAACTCTCGCCGACGATCTCGCTGAGGGTCGAGCGCGTCCGGCCCGCCTCGTCGTCACGGTCGCCCTCCACACGGCGCGGTCTCGCCGCCTCGTGCGCCTCGTGCAGCTCCTCTTCTTCGGGGAAGTGGCTCTGCTCCTCGTGCACGACGGCGTCGTGGTGCCGGTGCAACCGGCCGGCGAGGATTTCCACGAACAGTCGGAAGCGGCTGACGAGCTCACGCGACCATCCGCGGTGCGCACGCGACTCGACGGCGAGCAGGCAGGTCCGGTCGGCGGCGATCATGACCGGCACCACCACCACCGACTGCACCGAGACGCGCCGGAGGTAATCGAGGACATCCGGCGTCAAGGCAGCGCTCGGGAGGTCGGCTGGAATCGCGAGCACCAGCGGGTCGCGTTCGAGCGGCAGGCGATCCCAGAGGGGTGAGACGTCCGCGGCGTCGGCCGGCTCGAGCTTTTCGCCGAGCGGCGGCCGCTCGCATCGATAGGTCCGGGCGGGCGTGTCGACGTCGCCGTACGCGATCAGCGTCAGCGCGTCTGCGCCCGCCGCGTCACCGATGCGCGCGATCGTCGAGGCGATCAGCGCATCGAGGTCGCTGTCGCCGAGCAGGCACAACTCCGAAGACAGCTCGCCGATGAGCCGATCGACTTCGCGACAGCTGTCGTCGTCGCCGTGAATGAGGGTCGCGTCCATTGTTGTCACGCTCCTGGCCGCAGTCCGCGGACAGTGCATTCACGATACCGCCCAATGTCTCGGCGATTGGTGCGCGATAAGGCTGGGGGGAGCCATGTTTTCGTGAGCGGGTTGACGATATGTGGTGACGCCGTCGTGGAGCGGCGCGCCAGGCGCGGGCTGCCGGCGGCACGCGCACTGCGGGAGATGTCGGCATGACTCCCGTTGAACCGAATAGCTGCCTGACGATCGCGATGGCGCCCGACGCGAACCACCCGACCTGCTGCCGGGTCGTGCTCGCCGAGGCGGACGGCTGGGACGTCCGGCTCGAGGTGGGCGACGACGTCGTCTCGATCACGCACTGCGGGGATTGGCATCGCGTCGAACGTATCTGCTCCGAGATATACGGCCTGTGGGCGGATACTCACACCGAGCCGTCCGCGCGCAGGTAGCGGTTGTCACGCGTGCGCTTCAGGAAGCGGCTCTCGAGGAGCGCGGCCAGCAGGCTGTCGCACGTCTGCTGATCGAGGCCCCAGAGCCGCCGCACCTGGTCGCGCGTCAGATCGAGTCCGGGTACTTCGAGATACTCGGCGCGAACGAGCCGCGCCCACTCGTCGGTCGTGGTGCAGGAAACGGTGTGCATGAGAGGACCTCGCAGCGCAACCACCGTGCCGAGGGCGGGCAGTGGCAGGTTTCGGGAAATTCGAGAGACTTGAGATTTATTGCCGTCAGGTTAAGTGACCGCGAGCGCGGTCACAATACGGTGATCTCTGTAGTTTGCACGACCGCATCGCGACGCGCCCGCCTTCGCACGCGTCGCGTACTTCGCGGCAGGTCAGTTCACGCTTCGATGATCTGATTGCGGATCGCGTAGCGTACGAGATCGGCGACCGAGTGAAGACTCAACTTCGACATCAGCCGCGCGCGATGCGTTTCAGCGGTCTTGGTGGTGATCGTGAGTGCGATGCCGATCTCCTTGTTCGACTTTCCCTCGGCAATGAGCTGCAGCACTTCGCGTTCGCGCCGTGTCAGGTGCGTACCGATCGAGCTTTCGCGAGGGGCGCCGCGCTCCACCCATCCGTCGATGAGCGCCTGCATACGTGCGGTGAAATATGTTCCGCCCTGCAGGAGCGTCTCGATCGCTTCGACCAGCAATCGACCCGCGTCGGATTTCAGGATGTAGCCGCGCGCGCCGGCGTCCACGAAATCCTGGGCCAGATATTCGGCCTCGTGGACGGTGAGGATCAGAATCTTCGCGGTCGGCACCATCGCGCGGATCTGCCGCGCGGCTTCGAGGCCGTTCAACTCCGGCATGCCGACGTCGAGAACGACGACGTCGGGCCGGAATTCCTTCGCCTTCGTGACGGCTTCGCGTCCGGTCGCTGCGTCGGCACAGAGGTGCCAGCCCTCGTGCCCTTCGAGTAGCGCGTGGATCCCCTGGCGAACGATGTCGTGGTCATCGGCGATGAGGATTTGAATCATGGTGAAGCTCCCTCCGATGCCTCAACTCCCAGGATCGGTCGCGAGCCACTGCGTGCCTCGGGGGATCCCCCCTAATCTTGCGTGCAGGTCCAACCCTTTTTCAACCCTCCAAGATCGAAATTCTTGCAGCGGATAGATTTTCAAGTGCATTTTCGTGAGCCCTGTATCGTGCGAACGCGTCGACTTCGCGTCTGACCGGCATCAGTCGGTCGACTCTCAACATGCCGTTGCGCTCCGCGGCCGAACTCGCACACCTCAGCGGGCGCGAGCGCGTCGAATGCGGCGCGATTCCGCGATCTCTCCCGCTCGCGCGCTGATGGTGCCCCTCTTGCGCTAGTTGCCGCAGCATAGGAGGCCACACCATGTTGTGTCGTTGTTCGGCGCGAGTCCTCGCGCTCTCATTCCTGGTCGTAACGTTGCTGCTCGCGAGCACGCAACATCAGGCATTCGCCCAAGCGGGCGCGGCCAATCCCGATCCACCGCAGGCGCCTCCGCCGATCACGGCGCCGATCACGTCGCCGATCACTCCGCAACACCCTGGTGGGTTCCTGAGCGAACCCGATTTCCTGGGAACCGCGATCACCTTTGCCAACGACAGGTTCGGCGATCACGTCGGAGCGCCGAAGAGCGGCTTCTATCCCGAGCTGTCCAACATGATCACCGGCTCGGGCTGGGTGTCGGTCGGTCCCGGCTATCGCCAGTACTTCGCGAACGATCGCGCGTTCGTGGATACGTCTGCTGCGCTCTCGTGGCGCCTCTACAAGATGGGGCAGGTGCGCTTCGAGATGCCGCGCCTGGCCGGCGACCACCTCGCCGTCGGAACGCAGTTCATGTGGCAGGACAACACGCAGGTGAACTACTTCGGTGTCGGGCCCGACGTCGTCGAGGATGCCCGCAGCCAGTACCGGATGCAGAACCACGATGTTGTCGGATACGCCACGGTCACGACAAAAGAGTGGCTGTCGATGACCGGCAAGGCCGGCTGGCTCGGTCATCCCAAGCTGATGGACCCGGGCGGCACGTTCGTTCGTGATTTTCCCAGCACGGTCGATGCGTTCGCGAACGATCCAGCGGCCAGCCTGAGCGTGCAGCCGGCCTTCCTGCACACGGAACTGTCGGCCGCCGCCGACACGCGCGACCATCGCGGGCACCCGACGCACGGCGCCCTCTACCGCGGCGCGTTGACCAACTACTGGGATCGGACTTACGACGCCTTCACGTTCCACACGTGGGAAGCCGAAGGCGCGCAGTACGTGCCGCTGGCCGGCGCGCGCGTCGTGCTCGCGTTTCACGGATGGACCGTCGGCGGGCATACGTCCGGCGCCAACGTCATCCCGTTCTACATGCTCCCCGCCATCGGCGGCAGCCGGACGCTGCGCGATTACCACGACTTCCAGTTCCACGACAACAACCTGCTCGTCGCCGGCGCGGAGTCGCGCTTCGCGGTGTGGGAGCACCTCGACGCCGCCCTCTTCATGGATGCCGGCAACGTGGCGTCGCGCTATTCCGACCTGAATCTCGACAAGACCTCGTACGGCGCGGGTCTGCGGCTCCACACCGAGACGACGACGCTGGCGCGGCTCGACGCCGCGCGTGGCGCGCAGGGGTGGCACGTGGTCTTCAGCACGAGCGAGCCGTTCCGCCTGCCGCGCGTACGCAAGACCATGGCGTCGGTACCGTTCGCGCCGTAGGGGGATCACGGTCATGGTTCACCCGAACTTCGCGTGGCGCGCGCTCCTGGTGCTGACGGTCGCCCTGTCGGCGCTTCAATGCGCGGGGACGGTCCGTCCCACATCACCATCGCCGGCGATTCCGCTGTCGGCGTGGTGGCAGCAACCGGAGAATCTCGCGCGTCGGGATCTGTTCCATGGGCAGTGGGGCGCTGCGCACACACCCGATCCGGCCGCCGAGTACACCTTCGTCCGTCCCAAGACGGGCGGCTTCAATCCAGGCGTCATCGTCCGCGACCCGCAGGGGCGTGAATGGCACGTGAAGCAGCCGCGCGACAGCCACGGGGACGAAGGTCCCTCGGAAGTCGTCCTGTCGCGCGTGCTGTCCGGGCTCGGCTACCACCAGCCGCCCGTCTACTACCTGCCGTCGTTCACGATGCGCGACAGCTCCGGCGCGCATATCGAGAGGGGAGGCCGCTTCCGTCTCGACGAGCCGTCGATGAAGGACATGGGCGAATGGTCGTGGCAGCAGAACCCGTTCGTCGGCCAGCGGCCGTACCAGGGGCTGCTGGTGATCCTGCTGATGTTCAACAGCTCCGATCTCAAGAACTCGAACAACACGTTGTACCAGGTGACGCGGGCCGGCCGCACCACCGACTGGTATGTCGTGCGCGACCTCGGCGACGCGCTTGGAAAGACCGGGCGCTTCGCGCCGAAGCGCAACAACCTCGACATCTTCGCGCGCACGAAGTTCATCACCGGCGTCAGCGATGGCTTCGCCCAGTTTGATTACAGCGGGCTGCACGGCGAGCTGGTGCGCCGGCGCATCGCGCCCGCGGACGTGGCGTGGGCCAGCGCGCTCATCGGGGGCCTGAGCGACCGGCAGTGGCAGGACGCGTTCCGCGCGGGCGGCTACGCGCCGGATGTCGCCAGGCAGTTCATCTCGATCCTTCGCGGACGTGTCGCCGAAGCGCAGCGCATCGGCAGCGCCGGCGTCGCG
>DASQAX010000089.1:0-10280 GCA_035635535.1 Vicinamibacterales bacterium
ACTCACAGGGAGGAAAGGGATATGCGCAAGTACTTGTTCAGTGCAGCGCTGGTTGTGGTGACGTTGGCCGTCACACTCTTGTCCGCGCAACCTCCAGCGTTCGCGCAAGCCGCGAGATCCGCCGATCCCATTTTCGGAAAATGGATGATGGACCAGACGAAGTCCGTGAACAATCGGAGCGGAGACCACGCCACGTTCCCCACTCAGCACGTGCGGATACTGGCGCCCGAAAGCGATGGCCTTCGAAACACGCTGGCCAATAGCCCCACCTCGGCGCCTCAATATTCCTATTCCGCCAAGTTCGATGGCAAGGATCATCCCGATCCGCGCTTTCCCGGAAAGGATCAAACACTGGCCCACTGGCACATCGCACCGGATGTGATCGTGCGCTTGCAGAAGACGGATGGCAAAACTTCCGAATGGGTGATCTATACCGTCTCGTCCGACGGCAAGGTGTTTACCTCAATCAGTTGGGCGCCCAGCAACCCCGAACTTCAAGATGTGCAGGTCTTCACGCGGGGAAATTAAGGGTGTGGCTGACGACATCGTCATCGCAGTGGACAGAAATGGCTGACGTCTCGACCTCAGCCTGACCGGGCGGCAGCGCCAGTTCAACTACCGAATGGCGAGTTTTTTGCCAGCCTGCACACGCAGGCAGGCATGCTCACCAATACGTCGACCCGCGCGCGCCGGCTCGCGTCCATCGCCGGCCTGACGCTGACACTCACGCTCTTCGTGTCGACCGCGTCTTCCGAGACCCGGGCTCGCCGTCCCGTGCGCCGCATGACGATGACGGCGACGGCGTATTGTCTTCGCGGCATCACAGCGACCGGCGTCGACGTCCACCGCGGAATCGTGGCGGCCGATCCGCGCGTGCTCCCAATGGGGTCCCGCATCCGCGTTCGGGACTCCCGCGGCGCCAACGGTGAATATCTCGTCGAAGATCAAGGCGCCGCCGTGAAGGGGCGACTCATCGACATCTTCATGCCCAGCTGCAGTCAGGCGAAAAAGTTCGGCCGCCAGCGCGTCATGGTGACCGTCGAGCGCATCGGCCCGCCGCCCGAGCGCACCACCCGTTGACCCCGGATCGCCTCCCGCGTGTAGGATGTGCCCACACGCGAAGGGAGGCCTGATGAACCCCCCAGAACGTCTCGCGGCCCTCGGGATCGGGGCAGCCGTTCCCGATCCGATCAACCAGGCGCTTTTCCTCGTCAATGCCGAAGGCGCCGGGCACGTGTCCCGTCCCGTCTTCGTTCAGCCGCCGGCGCCGCGCTGAGCGCCGGCGCACCTATAATCACCCGCGTACCAGGAGGTGCAGGATGGTTCCTCCCGACGTAGCGAGGCCAGCCGTGAGACCCGCAGTGCTCGTCTCTGTGTCCCTGTGTCTCTGTGGCCTGTATCTGTGGGCGGCGCAGCCGTCGGTGCTCGCGCAGGCGCCGAAGGTTGCGCCGATGCACGTGCATCACGTGCACCTGAACTCCGTCGACCCCGCCAAGGCCGCTGCGTACTACCCGAAGCCGTTCGCCGCCACGGCGACGAAGACGACGTTCAACGGCTTCGAGGCGGTGAAGACCGGCAACGTCTACCTCCTCTTCACGAAGGTCGCCACGCCGCCGCAGTACGAGCTGACCGGCCCGCAGACCGCCGTCTGGCATTTCGGCTGGAACACGCCCGACTCGCGGAAGTACAACGAGCGGTTCCGGGCGATGGGTCTCGAGATTGCGCAGATGTGGGACGCCGCCGACGGCAAGCTCGTGGACATGTCGAGCGACACGCTGCCGGGGCTCCCGACGCAGGAGCAGATCCTCGAGCTGCGCGCGAAAGGCGTCCAGCCGACGAGGCAGGGCGGCTTCGGTTACTTGCGCGGACCGGACGGCATCATGATCGAGAACGCGCAAGCGGGTGACGTCGAGCGCTTCAACCACATTCACATGTACCACGAGCATCCGCTCTGCGCGATGCAGTGGTACGTCACGCACCTGGGCGCGACGCTTCCGCAGGGGCGCGGCGGCGCGCCGGGCGCGCTGCCGCCGGGCGAATGCAAGCAGCCGTACGCGCCGCCGACGTGGCCGTCGTTCGCGAAGTTCCCCGGCTTCGTCCGCGACCCGTCCGGCGCGGTGTTCTTCGACGACATCTCCATCTCGATCCGGCCGTGGCCCGGCGGCGGCCTCGTCAGCACCCGCGGCCACCTCGTCGATCACTGGGCGCTCAGCGTCGCGGATCTCGAGCCGGCCGTGACGCGCCTGAAGAGCGAAGGCGTCAAGTTCCTCGAAGAGATTCATCCCTGGGGAAACACGCGTGCGGCGATGATCGAAGGCCCCGATCGGGTCGCCATTGAGCTTGTGGAGGTCAAACAGCCATGAAGAAGAACATCCTCCGAACGCTGACGCTCCTGTGTGCCGCAGGTCCCGCGATCGTCTCGGCGCAGGCGCCGAAGGACGCGATCGTGGTGAGCGACGCCGACATCAAGGCGGTGCTCAAGCTGGCAGCCGACACCAAACGAACGATCCCCGACAACACGCTCCGCGTGATCGACATGGGGACGTATCAGCTCGGCGTCGCGGTCGTCGCTCGCGGCAAGCTGGCCCCGGCGCCGGCGGCAGCCGCGCCCGCGGCCGCTGCGGCCGCGCCGAACACGCCGGCATGCGGTCAGCCGCGTGCGGGCGCAACCGGACCGAACGGCATCTACCACGACAGCACGGCCGAAACCTACATCGTGACGTCGGGCAGCGGGACGATGATCACCGGCGGCACGATCGTCAACGGCCGCCGCTCGCCGGGCGACAGCGAAGTGACCACGATCCTGAACGGGCCGTCGTGCAACGGCACGATGGTGGGCTACAGCACCCGCGTCATCAACGTCGGCGACATCATCGTCATCCCGGAGGGCGTGCCGCACGGCTTCTCGGCGATTCCGGATCACGTGACGTACCTGAGCGTGCGCCCCGACTTGAAGAAGGTCCTGCAGAAGGGATACGTGAACCCCGCGCTCGAGGGACGACAGAGCTCGGCGGCGCGGAGCCTCCCGTCGTTCGAGATCGATCGCAACTGGCCGAAGGTGCCCGCGCAGTGGAAGCTCGGCGACGTGTCGAGCTTTGCCATCGACGCACAGGACCGCGTCTGGGCGCTGCATCGGCCGCGCACGCTGGTAAAGCCCGAGGATGTGCCGAAGCGGGCGCCAGCCGTCATGGTCTTCGACACCGCCGGCAACTACGTGAGGTCGTGGGGCGGCGACGGCGCCGGCTACGAATGGCCGCAGCGTGAACACGGCATCAACATCGACAACAAGGGCTTCGTCTGGATCACCGGCAACAACTGCCCGACCAACGGCATCGCGAACCTGAAGCCGGTCGCCGACGACCAGATCCTGAAGTTCACGCAGGACGGGAAGTTCGTCATGCAGATCGGCCACAGCAACCAGAGCAAGGGGAACGCGGACACGGTCAACGTCCACCGCGCGGCCGACGTGCAGGTGAACCCTCGCACCAACGAGCTGATCGTCGCCGACGGCTACGGCAACCACCGCGTCATCGTCTTCGACGCCGACAACGGCAGGTTCAAGCGGATGTGGGGCGCGTTCGGCAACAAGCCGGTTGACGACGACCACTGCGAGGTGGTGACGCCGAAAGAGTTCCCGCCGGGAGACGGGCCGTCGAACCTGAGCATCGTGCACGCGGTGCGGCTGTCGAAGGACGGGATCGTCTACATCGCCGACCGCGAGAACCGGCGCGTACAGTCGTTCACGCCCGACGGCAAGTTCCTGAAGCAGATCGTGAAGACCGACACGCAGTTCGCCCGCGACCTGGCGCTGTCCGCCGATCCCGATCAGCAGTTCCTGTACGTCGGCAACGGCAACGACATCCTCATCGTCGATCGCAAGGCGATGCAGATTGCCGGCAGCATCAAGCTGCCGGGCATGATCGGCGGCGGCCACCACATCGCCACCGATTCCAAGGGGAACATCTACATCGCCGGTACGACGATGGGGCTGCAGAAGCTGACGTTCAAGGGAATGTCGACCGCAGCGACCAACTAGGCGGGTGCGGTGCCCTGCGTGTTCACGTACCAGTGGGGATCCGTATGAGAGGCGTGATCGAACGGTGCCTACTCGCTGCGATGGCGCTCCTGGCGTCGACGCCCGTGTTCGCGCATCACGGCACCAACGCATCCTATGACCCCACGAAAGCCGTGACGCTGACCGGTGTCGTGACGAGGTTCAGCTTCAGGAACCCGCATTCGTTCGTCGAGTTCGACGTCAAGAACGAGCGGGGCGAGATGGTTCATTGGGTCGGCGAAATGAACAGTCCAACCGTGCTGCGGGAGGCCGGCTGGACGGCCACCACGATCAAGGCTGGCGACGAGCTGACGATGACACTCAATCCCTCGCGCGCTGGCACGCCGAGGGGTGTCGTCAACCGCATGCGCCCGATCCTGGTCAACGGCAAGCAGGTCCTGGGCACTGGCGGCAGCAACGAGAACTAGCGAGGCCGGCCTCGGACCTCGCTAGTCTGCTGTATCTCTTGCCCCGCTTCGCGGGGCGGCCGTCTTGACGGAGGAAAACTTGACTCAAATGCAAGCGATCCGGGCCGTCACGCCGGCTAGTATCGTGCGAGCACGCTCCGTTATCGCGATCGCGACGCTGACCGCCGGGCTGACGGCGGCAACTCCAGGACATGCACAGGCGCCAGCCGGCGGCGGCGGGAGACGAGGCGGCGGCGCCGAGGCCAGGCCCACGGTATCGGTTCCCCATGACCCACGGGACCTGTCGGGCGTCTGGACACGAACAAGCCCGTTGCTGACACTCAGTCAGACACCCCCGCCCTTCACGCCCCTGGGCAAGAAGTTGTTCGACGCCAACAAACCGTCGTACGGACCTCGGGCCGTGCCGCCGGCGGTCGGCAGCGATCCGATGGGGAACTGCGACCCACTAGGGCTGGTTCGCAACCTGCTGCTCGAGCTCGTGGCGGTGTATCCGATGGAGATCGTTCAGACACGCGATCGGGTGTTTCAGTTCTTCGAATGGGGCCACTCGTACCGCCAGGTGTGGACTGACGGCCGCCCGCTGCCGAAAGACGTCGACCTGACGTTCAACGGCATCTCCACCGGCGGATGGGCGGGTGACACGTTCGTCGTCACGTCCGGGTTCTTCGATGACCGCAGCTGGCTCGACCACTTCGGAATGCCTCACTCCACCGAGATGACGCTGGAGGAGCGTTATCGCCGGTTGGATCGCGACACGCTGGAGTTGAACATGACGCTGACGGATCCGAAGATCTTCACGGCACCGTGGGTGAGCGAGCGGAAAATCATGAAGCTGGCGCCGCGCAGTCGAGAGATCGCCGAACAGTTCTGCGTCCCATCGCAGGAGGCGGAGTTCAACAGGATCGTGCGCGATCCGGCGGGCGGGGTCGTCCGTTAGGGTCTGAGCACGGAGGCGAGGTAGAGAGGCGGTCGGTAAATACCGGCCGCGGTTTTCGAGTAAACAGGAGCGTGCGGTTCATGCGGGCTCGCCAGGCGTCACCGGCGGCCGTCGTTCTCGTCGCGCTCCTGTTCCATCCTGCGCACGCCCAGGACCCGGCGCGTGGAGCGTCGCTGCTCGCCGAGGCGCGCAAGGCGCTTGGCGGCGAAGACAAGGTCGCGGCGGTCAGGCGGCTCCAGGTGTCGGGAACGTTCCTCCGATCGACCGGCCCCGATCAAATCATCGACGGCGACTTCGACGTCTTCATCGAGCTGCCCGACAAATATCGCCGGAACGAGCTCACGGGATTTGCGGGCGCGAACGTCGATCGCACCGAAGTCCTGAACGGGGCCGACGTGTGGGATGAAACGAGCGGCGGCTTCACCGGCGGCCGCGGGTTTCCGGGGGGCGGCGGCTTCGGCCGCGGAGGCGGTGGCGGCGGAGACCGCGGCGGTGGCGGTCGTGGCGGTTTCGGGGGCGGCGGGCGACCGCCTCAGAACGCGGGGGCGCAGTCCAACGACGCGTCAGCGCCCGACGAGCGTCTGAAAGAACAGCAGCGGCGCACGCGCCAGGCAGAGTTGGCGCGGCTCGCGCTCGTATGGCTGCTGACAACCGACGGACCGGTCACGTGGCTCGGGACCGCGGAATCGCCCGACGGGACAGCCGACGTGCTCGAAGTGAGGCCGGCGAACGGCGTTCCGACCCGCCTCTTTCTCGAATCGGCGACGCACATGCCGTTGATGATCACGTGGCAGGGACAACCGTCACGCGGCGGCGATCTGGGACGCCGCGGATCGGGTCAGGGCCGCCGCGGAGCAACACCAGCGGGCCCACCGTCGCCAGCCGCGCCGCAGGGACAAGCGACGCTCGAGCTCTATATGGCCCAGTACAAGACGGTGAACGGCATCAAGCTGCCGCACCTCATCACGCGCGGCACGGAAGGCACGACCCAGGAAGAGCTCCGGATCAAGAGCTTCAAAATCAATCCGACCTTCAAAGCCGATACATTCACTCAGTGAGCCGAATCACATTCCTTTTCGCCGCGGTGCTTGCTGCAGCGCCGGTGCTGGCCCAGGCGCCACCACCGGGGACCGCGCAGGCGCAGCTGCGCGTGACGGTCCTCGATCAGACGGGCGCCGGCATTCCCTCGGCCCTCGTAGCCGTCACCGCTCCGGGAAGCGCGCCGGTGAAAGTCACCGCAGACCAGCGAGGGGTTGCCATCCTGCCGGCGCTGCCGGTGGCCGATGTGCAGCTCCACGTGGAGTCGCAGGGGTTCGAGCCGTCCGACGCGCCGGTCACGCTGCGGCGCGGCGCCAACAATCAGACGGTCACGCTGAAAATCGAAGGCTTCCAGGAGCAGGTCGTCGTGGACGACGCGGCGACGGAGCTGGCGTCGGGGAGCGCCGAGACGACGAAAGTGCTCGATGAAAGCGTGATCGATCAGCTGCCGGACGACCCCGACGAGCTGCAGGCGATGCTCGAACAGATGGCCGGCGGTCTTGGCGCGGTGTTTCGCGTGGACGGGTTCACGGGCGGGCGGCTCCCGAACCGCGAGGACATCCGGCAGATCCGCTTCCGTACGAACTCCTTCGCGGCCGACAGCCACGATGCGGGACGCGTGCAGGTGGAGATCATCACGCGGCCGAACGTCCAGCGGTGGAACGGCAACTTCAACGCGAACTTCCGGAACGACGTGCTGAACGCGCGCGATGCGTTCGCGGCCGTCAAGACGCCGCAGAACATCGTCCGGTTCGGCACCGGCGTCCGCGGGCCGCTCGTGGCAGGCCGGACGTCGCTGCGGCTGAACCTGAATCGCAACCAGTCGAACAACCCTGCCAACATCTACGCGATCAACCCGGATGGCAGCCGGTTCATCGGGTTCGTCTCGAACCGCACGCAGAACACCAACGGCACCATCGGCGTCGAACACGGACTGACCCGGAACCAGACGCTGCGCATCCAGTACGAGCTCTCGCGCAACGAGACGCTCAACGGAGGCGCCGGCGGCTTCAGCCTGCCGGAACGCGCGACCAATCGTCACGTGACCGACGGGCAGCTGCGCACACAGGTTCAGGGGTTGATAGGACGCTCGACGCTGAACGAGTTCCACGTCGAATACAACCACGTGTCAACGGTCGTCGACTCGGTGTCGAAGGCGGTGTCGGTCAACGTGCTGGACGCGTTCAACGCCGGCGGCGCCGGCATCAACAACAACTCGCACACGCGCACCTTCGAGGCGGTCGACAACCTCGACTTCACGATCGGCCGCAAGCACGCGATGCGTGTCGGGTTGCTCGTCACCGGCGGGCGATACGGGAACTTCGACGCCCGCAACGCGGCGGGCACGTTCACCTTCAGCAGCCTGGAGTCGTACCTTGCCGCGACGCCGCTTCAGTTCACGCAGCGCATCGGCGAGGTGGACACGTCGTTCACCGCCTATCAGGGCGCGGTGTACTGGCAGGACGACATCCGCACGACACGAACGCTGACGATCAGCGTCGGCGTGCGCGAGGAGCTGCAGTCGCTGATTGCCTCGAAGCTCAACCTGATGCCGCGCCTCGGGCTCACCTACAGCCCGCGGAACAGCAAGACGATCGTGCGCGGCGGCTACGGCCTCTTCTACGACTGGTACGAATCGAACCTGTACGACCAGACGCTGCGGGTCAACGGCATCGCACAGCGTGACCTGCGGATCAATTGCCCCGGCTTTCCGGATCCGTTCGCGGCCGCGGTGGGGACCGCGTGTCGCGCGGGGCTCGGCGCCGGCGTGCCCCTCGTGCAGCCGGGCGGCCGAATCCAGGCGAGCCCGGCTCTGACCATGCCGCACGTACACCAGGCGTCGGTGAGCATCGACAGGCCGATTGGCGCGAACTTCCGGGCCGCCGCCGGATACCAGATGCTGCGCGGCCGCAACCAGATGCGCGCGCGCGACGTCAACACGCCCGACCCGATCACGGCGCTGCGGCCCGAGCCGGCCATCGGCAGCGTGACGCAGTTCGACTCCACCGGCCGCTCGGCGAGGGACAGCTTCAACGTCAATCTCGGCTACGCGATTCCACGGCGGCAGATCAATCTCGGCATGAACTACACGCTCGCGCGGTTCAGGAACCACGCCGACAACGCGACGCAACTGCCCGTCGACAGCTATCATCCAGACCTCGAGTGGGGCCCGTCCGCGCAGGACATCCGTCACCGGCTGCAGGCCAACCTGTTCCTGCCACCGGTCCGCGGCTTCCGCGCGACGGTGAACGGCCTCGTCTACCAGTCGGGGGCGCCGTACAACATCACGACCGGCGCCGACGACAACCACGACCTGGTCATCAACGACCGGCCGCTCGACGCCACCGGCAGGGTAATCGGGCGCAACAGCGCGCGCGGCGCCGCGCGCTGGGGCGACATGAGCATGCGCCTGAGCCGCGCGTTCGTGTTCGGCGCCACCGCGCCGCGGGCGCAACAACAAGGTGGACCGCGCGGCGGCGGTGGCGGCGGCGGCGGGTTTCAGCAGGCGAACGGCCGGTTCAATCTCGAATTCTTCGCTCAGGCCGACAACGTCCTCAACCACGTGAACTTCACCAACTACGCGGGCACGATGACGTCGCGGCTCTTCGGCCAGCCGACGGCCGCGTCGCAGGCGCGGCGCGTGCAGCTCGGTTTCCAGTTCCGATTCTGAGTTTTCGCCCGGTACAATTCCGCGCATGGATCTCGGCCTGAAAGGAAAGCTGGCGCTCGTCAGCGGCAGCACCGCGGGTATCGGTTACGCCATTGCCGAAGCGCTCGTCCGGGAGGGCGCGCGGGTCATCGTCAACGGGCGCACCCCGCAGTCGGTTGACGCCGCCATCGCAAAGCTCAATGGCATCGCGGCCGGCAGTGCGCTGCCGTTCATCGCCGATCTGAGCACCGCGGCAGCGGCCAGCGACGTCGCCCGGCAGTTTCCCGACGTCGAGATCGTCGTCAACAACCTGGGGATCTTCGAGCCGAAGGAGTTCGTCGAGATCACCGACGAGGAGTGGCTGCGCTTCTTCGAGGTGAACGTCCTGAGCGGCATCCGCCTCGCGCGGCTCTACCTGCCGTCGATGAAGAAGCGGAACTGGGGCCGCATCATCTTCATCTCGAGCGAGAGCGGCGTGCAGATTCCCCCGGAGATGATCCACTACGGCGTCACGAAGACCGCGCAGCTCGCCGTGTCGCGTGGCCTCGCGGAATCGCTGGCGGGCACGGGTGTCACCGTGAACTGCGTGCTGCCGGGGCCGACGCGCTCACGCGGCGTCGAGGACTTCGTGAACGCGCTCGCGAAGCGCGAAGGCAAGACGTTCGCGGAGTTCGAGACGGAGTTCTTTCAGAAGGTGCGGCCGACCTCGCTCATCAAGCGCTTCGCCAGGCCCGAGGAAGTCGCCTCGCTCGTCGCCTACGTCGCGAGCCCGCTTTCTTCGGCGACAACCGGAGCCGCCCTGAGAGTCGATGGCGGCGTGGTGAAGAGCGCTGTATAAATCCCATTTACGCAGGCGCAGCCCCCTGCGTATTCACATAGACCGCATAGAGCGACTGGCTCGCGCACATGAACAACCGGTTGCGCTTCGGCCCGCCGAACGTGATGTTCGCGCAGACCTCAGGGAGGCGGATGCGGCCGATCAGCTTTCCCTGCGGATTCCACACGGTCACGCCGTTGTAGCCAAGCTCGCGCCCCGCGTTGCTGCCCGCCCACAGGTTGCCGTCCACGTCCACGCGGATCCCGTCGGGCGCGCACTTCACGCCGTCGATCATGAAATCGCTGAACTTCGTCGGCCGGCCAAGCTTGTTGTTCGAGTCGATATCGAACGCGTAC
>DASQAX010000090.1:0-18530 GCA_035635535.1 Vicinamibacterales bacterium
CCACCTCGTCGAGCAACCGCCGCGCGCGCGCCGTGGCGTCGCGTCTCCCCGCGATCTCCATCGGCACGATGATGTTCTCGAACGCGGTCAGCGACGGCACGAGGTGGAAGAACTGGAAGACGAACCCAATCTTCTCGCCCCGCAGCTTCGCCAGCGCGTCCTCCCCGAGCCGGGTGATGTCGACCCCGTCGATGAGGATCGCGCCGCTCGTCGGCTCGTCGAGCCCGGCGACCAGGCCGAGCAGCGTGGACTTCCCGCTGCCGGAAGGTCCGAGCACCGCGACGAACTGCCCCGAGTGGATGGTCAGGTCGAGCGGATGGAGAATCGTGAGCGGCCGTCCGCCGCTCATGACGGTCTTCGAGACGCCGCGAAGCTCGATCATCGAGCCTGCTTGTCCAGCAGCGGCTTCAGCGCCTGCCAGAGGTTCGCTTCGACGATGCGGGCGCCCGCGGGGTTGGGGTGCATGCCGTCGGCGATGTTGAGCGTCGGGATGCCGGCGACCTCGTAGAGATAGAACGGCATGAACGCCACGTGCTCTTCGCCCGCGAGATCGCGGAACGCGCGGCGGAACTCCGACGTGTACGCCTGGCCGTAGTTCGGCGGCGCCTCCATCCCGGTGAGCAGCACGTCGATGCGGCGCATCTTCGCGGCGGCGACGATCGTCTTCAGGTTCTTCTTCATGTCGGCGACCGGGAGGCCGCGCAGCCCGTCGTTCGCACCCAGTTCGAGCACGAGAACCCTGACGTCGCCGTCGAGCGACCAGTCCAGGCGCCGCAGGCCGCCGGCCGACGTGTCACCGGAGACACCCGCGTTCACCACCTCGTACTTGTATCCTTCCGCGTCGAGCCGCTTCTGCACGAGCGACGGGACCGACTGCTCGATGTCCAGCCCGTACCCCGCCGTGAGGCTGTCTCCCAGGAAAACGATGCGCGGAAGCCTGGCGACAGCGGGCGCCGCCGGCCCGGCGGGAGCGGCCGTCGACGCGGAGACGCGCGCGACGGCAGGCTCGGTCTGCGTGCACGAAATGGTTGTCAGCGCAACGCTGACGGCGACGGCGCGGGCCCAGGACCTCATGGTGCGTGTGCTATAGGTATCGTATCGCGTGACTGACTTCTCCATCGAACCCGGCGGCCTCGCGCCGAGGCTCGACACGGTTTTTTCACAGCTCGATCACGAGCGCTTCGTAGACGCCCTCTGGTCGCGGCGCGCCGACCTCTGGAGCGGGGATTACGCCGCGAAGACCGCCATCGCGAACCGCCTCGGGTGGCTCGGCGCGGTCGACTGGGTGCAGACGCAGCTCCCGCACGTCGAATCGTTCGTGCAGCGCGTCCGCGCCGGCGCCTTCACCGACGTCGTCCTGTTCGGCATGGGCGGCTCGAGCCTGGCGCCGGAGGTGTTCCACCGGCTGTTTGGACGCGACGACGTGGGGCCGCGGTTCCGCATGCTCGACTCGACGGATCCCGCCGCCGTGCGCGACGCGCTCGGCCGGGAGGGCACCTCGCTCTTCATCGTGGCGAGCAAGTCGGGAACGACCATCGAGCCCAACTCGATGGCCGCCGCGGCGCGCCGACGGGTCGAGTCGGCCGGCATCAAGGACTGGGCGTCGCGCTTCGTCGCCATCACCGACGACCACACCGAGCTTCACCGCCGCGCGTTGAACGAGGGCTACTTCGACGTCTTCGTCAACCCCGCCGATATCGGCGGCCGCTATTCGGCCTTGACGCTGTTCGGGATCGTTCCGGCCGCGCTCATCGGCGTGCCGCTGCCCGTGCTGCTCGATCGCGCGCGCCGCATGGCCGACGCGTGCCGCGTCAAGGACGCGCGTCTCAATCCCGGCGTCGCGCTCGGCGCGCTGCTCGGCGCCGCCGCCCGCGAGGGGCGCGACAAGCTGACGCTGCTCCTGCCGCCGCGCCTCGAGCCGCTCGGGCTCTGGATCGAACAGTTGATTGCGGAGAGCACCGGTAAGCATGGCAAGGGGATCGTGCCGATTGCCGGTGAGACGACCAGCGCGCCGCCCGGCGCGGATCGCGTCGCGGTCGCCGTGCGCCTCGACGGCGTCGGCGTCGACGAGGCCGCGATCGACCGGATGCGCGCGGCGCGCGTGCCGGTGATGACCATCGACATGCCGCGCGTCGAGTCGCTCGGCGCCGAGTTCTTCCGGTGGGAGGTCGCGACCGCGACGGCAGGCCGCCTGCTCGAGATCAACCCGTTCGACGAGCCGAACGTGCAGCAGGCGAAGGACGCGACGCGCGCGCTGCTCGACGCCTACACCACGCACGGGCAGCTGCCGCGCGGCGAGCCCGACGCGACCTCCGGCGGCATCGAGGTCACCTACAGCGCCGCGACGCGCGCGCAGCTCGGGTCGAACGGGTTCGAGCGCTTCCTCGATCAGCTGCGGGCGGGCGACTACTTCGCGCTCCTGGCGTACGTGCCGCCCGACGATCCCGCACTTGGTCCGGCGCTGCGGGACATCCGTGACGGCGTGGCCGTGCGCAGGCGGTGCGCCACGATGCTCGGCTACGGGCCGCGCTACCTTCACTCCACCGGACAGCTCCACAAGGGCGGCCCGAACACCGGCGTGTTCCTCGTCGTCACGGCGGCGGCCGACGGCGATATCCCGGTCCCCGACGCGCCGTTCTCGTTTGGCGTGCTGGAAATGGCGCAGGCGGTCGGCGATTTCCAGTCGCTGGACCGTGCAAACCGGCGCGCCGCGCACGTGCAACTTTCGAATCGAAATCCCGATTTGCTGACGCAGCTGGCCCGATTGCTCGGAATTTCACTGCAGCAAGCCTGAAGTACGGCCGTCACGGGCCCTGCATACTTCGTATACTGCTGGACGGTGGCCACGGTCGCAGTCCATTCCGTGCTCGCGCGAACGCAGGCGGCGCTCGAGAGGGGCCGCGGCGCGGAAGCAGCTCAGCTGCTTGCGCCGATGCTGCGTCCGGGTTCGCTCGCGCGGGAGGATGAATTCGCCGTTCGCTCCGCGCTCGCCGAGTCGTGGCTGCTCCAGGACGATCTGGCGCAGGCGGCGGCGACCCTCGGCAGGCCGCCCGACACGCTGCGCGAGCCGATCAGCGACGCGCAACTCTCCGCGCTCTGGCGCCTGCACGGCCGCATCACCTACGCGCGCGGCGAGCAGTCGCGCGCCATCGCGCTGCACACGCGCGCGCTCAAGCACGCCGAGCTCGCGCACGACTCGCGCGCCATCGGTCTCGCCCACTACGAGCTGGCGCTCTGCTACAAGCAGGTCGGCGACTCGGGGATCGTCCGCGAACATCTGACCGAGGCCGCCTCCGCGCTCCACGCCGCCGGCGATCGACGCCACCTCGCGCTCGTGCACTCGCTGTCGGCGGTGCTCCTCGCCCAGAGCGGGCGCGGCGAAGAGGCGACGGCCGCGCTTCGCCAGGGCGAGCGGCTCGCGATGGCGATCCAGGCCGACGACGTGCTCGCGGGCATCGTGCACAACCAGGCGAACGTCGCCCTGATGCGGCACCAGCCCGAGCAGGCGCTCGCGCTCGCCGAGCGCAGCGTCTCGCTGCACGAGACGCTCGCGTCCGGGCACGGCCTCGCGGTGGCGCTCGCGACGCTCGGCCAGATCTTCGTCCAGCTCGGCGACCTCGAACGCGCCGAGGAAATCCTGACCCGCACGCTCGAAGTCCGCAGCCCCGTCCAGTTCCACGAAACGACCGGCGCCGTGTTCGACTCGCTCGCGCAGATTCACCTGATGCGCGGCTCGTACGAGCGCGCCGGCGAGTACCTGCGCCACGCCAGCGAGGCCTACGGCGCGTACGGCACGCAGACGATGCGGTGGTACGAGTGGTCGCTGAAGGTCCTCGGCGCGAAGCTCGCGATCCGCAGCGGCAAGTTCGACGAAGCGCTCGCGATGGCCGACGAGCTCGCGCGCACCTCGGGCGTCCCGCCGGCGGAGGCGATCCAGGCGGACCTGGCCGCCTGCGAAGCGCTCGTCGCGGCCAACCGCGTCGGCGAGGCCGAGCTCCGGATTCAGTCGTGTGAAGGACGGCTCGACCCGCGGACGGCGCCGGCCAATTGGGGTGAATTCCTTCGCATCCGCGGCGCGGTTCACGAGCGGTCCGGCCGCCTGACCGACGCGTACCACGACTTCGCGCAGAGCGTGAACGTCTTCGAGCTGCTCGGGGAACGTTACCAGGCGGCGCTCAGCCAGCTCGCGCTCGGCCGCCTGGCCGCGGCCACGGGCGCGCGCGCGTCCGCGGAGCGGCACCTCGATCAGGGCGCCTCGGTGTTCCGCGCGCTCGGCGCGCAGCGCGATCTCGAGGAGGTCGATCACACGCGTGCCCTCCTGGCGACGGTCGTGGCCGCCGAGATTACGACGCTGGCCGACGCGGACGACGCGATCATCAGGCGGCTCGTCGAGGCCTCGGTGATCTCCGACCTTCTCGCCCGGGAGACCGCCACGTCGCTCGTCGAAGCGACGAAGGCCGACGCCGCGGTCATCTTCGTGACGCCGTCTGCCGGCGAGGTGCGCGTGGTCGCCATGGCGGGATGCGACCCCGGGGTGGCGCGCGCGCTGGCCCGCGCCGCCGCGCAGGGGAACAGCGCGTACGGCGAGGGGCTGCTGCTCACCGAACCGCTCGGCAGCGACCACGACGGCCCCCGGTTCTGCACCATCGTCGCGGCAGACCGTCTGTCCGACGGCGCGACCCGGCGGTTCCGGATGTTTGCCGTGGTGGCGAAACAGGGATTCGAGCTGTGGGGCGCGCGGGAGAGGCGCGGACAGACGGTGGAACAAAGCAGCACCCGATCGCTCGAGCCGCTGCTGCCCGGCTTCATCTGCGCGAGTGCGGCGATGAACCGCGTCGCCGATCAAATCCAGCGCCTGCAGGGGCACGACCTCACCGTGCTGATCACCGGCGAGAGCGGCACCGGCAAGGACCTGGTGGCGCGTGCCATTCACGTCGGGTCCCCGCGCAGCGCGGCGATGTTCCTGCCGTACAACTGCACGACGACGCAGCGCGACCTGGCCGACAGCCAGCTGTTCGGCCATCGCCGTGGCAGCTTCACCGGCGCCATCACGGATCAGCAGGGGCTGATTCGAACGGCCGCCGCCGGCACGCTGTTCCTCGACGAGATTGGCGACCTGCCGCTCGACATCCAGCCAAAGCTGCTTCGCTTCCTCGAGCAGGGCGAGGTGATGCCGGTCGGCGAGACGCGGCCGCAGGCGGTCGACGTCCGCGTCCTCGCGGCCACCAATGCCGACCTCGAGCAGCGCGTCCAGGAAGGGAAATTCCGGGAAGACCTGTACTACCGGCTCTGCGTGATCCGCATCCACGTGCCGCCGCTGCGCGAGCGGCGCGAGGAGATCCCGCACCTCAGCACGTTCTTCCTGCGCGAGGCGTGCGAGCGTCTCGGCAAGCCGGACGTGCACCTGAGCTCGGCGACGCTCGATTTGTTCGACCGGTACTGGTGGCCGGGCAACGTCCGTCAGCTGCGGAATGAAGTGCAGCGGGCGGTCGCGATGAGCCGGCCAGGGGGCACCGTCGAGCCGGATCAGCTGTCAGCCGATCTCACTGCCCTGCCGCCTGCCGGCGCTTCGGGCATGGGATCAGCAGGGGGCAATCGACAGATTGGGGCACGTAACCTCGCTGCCGCCGTCGAGGAGGTCGAACGCGAGGTCATCGGCAGCGCGCTGCGCCGTACGAGCGGTAATATCTCTGAGAGCGCGCGCGTTCTGGGACTTACCCGACGCGGGTTGTACCTGAAGATGCGACGATTAGGACTCGATGGCGCTCCTGCGGATACCTAGTAACCATGTATACAGGTCTGTGATTAGAGAGTAATCAGTCCGTTGGATCGTTAGTCCCTTGGCAATTCCGAAAGAGTCAATGTTTGCAGCCATGAGACGCGCGTGCAAACCAGCAGATGACTCGAACGACAGAGGCCCCGACATTGATACAGAACGGGACACACAACCTCTCTCCGACAGGGGGTCCTACGGTGATTCGCACAGCCACTGCCACTGCCTCGCTGCCAGTATCGACTGAGAACAAGCCGCGCATCGGTGAGCGCCGCAAAGTCCGCGTTCCCGGCCGCCTCACATGGCGCGACTCGTCGGGAACGCTCCGCTTCGTGTCGGTCGTCACCTGTGACGTCAGCGACCTGGACGTGTTCGTTGAATGCCAGGTGCCGGCTTCGATTCCCCTGTATCGGCTGGTGCACTTCCAGATCGAGCGCGGCGCACGCGACAGCGACGAGCTCCCGGTGTCGCTTCGCAGCGGCAAGGTGCTGTCGGCCGTGTACCGCGTCGGCGCGTATCGCGCCGCGACGGGGACACCGCACGGGTACGCGCTGCGCCTGCTCGTCGAACCGGCGCGCGCCGTGTCGACGCCGGCGCTGCACGCGGTCTCGTCGAACTAGGTCGAACGAGCAGGGAGTCGCTTCGGCGAAACCTTCTGGCGGGGGCCGCATGCGGGTCCGAAAGGACCCGCCCCCGCCCCGCTCATCCGGCAGGCGCGCCTGACCCGCCCTTCTTGCGCCAATACCTCGCCAGACCCAGCCACGACACCTCGAACGGCGCCCCGACGTGGTGCGGAAGGATCTGTTCCTCCGTGAGATGGCGCCTCAGCTCGCGGCTGACGTACTCCGCGTAGCGCTGCGCCCGTTCCTCGTCCGTGCCTGGCTCCGATAGCGACACACGCACCCACTCCGCGGACGCGCGAAGGTTTTCGATCAGCGACTGCAGGTGCGGCCGCACGCGGCCGGACGGCCCGAAATGCGTGAGGAACATCGTCGCCGGGTCCCACCGTTCGACGCGCGCGGCGCTGTCGATCCACAGCTCGACGTCGATGTCGGGCGGCGGTGTCGGCGGCCGTACGTAGTCGCCCCGTATCCGGATGCCGGCGACGTCGCCGACGAAAGCGACGCCGCTCGAGCGGTCGAAGAAGCTGACGTGGTGCGACGCGTGGCCCGGTGTGTAGGCCACGTCGAACGCACGGCCGGCGGCTTCGACGCGATCGCCGCCGCCGCGGAGCGTCACGAGGCTCGAGGCCGGCACCGCCGCCACTTCGCCCCACAACAGCGGCATCTGATCGCCCCACAGCCGTGTGGCGCTCCTCACCAGCCTCGTTGGATCGACGAGGTGCGGCGCGCCACGCTCGTGCACGAACACCTTCAGCGAGGGAACGCGGCGCACCAGCGTCCCCGTGGCGCCCGCGTGATCGAGATGCACGTGCGTCAACAGGACATGCGTGACGTCGGTGAGGCGGATGCCGAGGCCGTTCAAGCCGAGCTCGAGCGTCTCGAGGCACGAGGTCGGTCCCGGATCGATCAGCGCGACGCCTCCCGCGTCGCTCACGACGGCGGTGCCGATGACGTTGGGACTGCCTCGAAATTTCAGGTCGACCCAGCCAAGGCCGGGTGCAAGGACGGGCATGCGGGGCGAGGCATTATACTGACCGAGCAAAATCCCAGATCCATGATCCAGCCTCACTCGGTGCTCGCGGCAGTCGCGCGGCTCGTCTCGGAGGAGTCCCCTCTCGACAGGGTCCTCTCCGGTGTCGCGATGCTGCTCCGCGAGGCGATCCCGTTCGAGCGCCTGCACGTGCTGCGCCTGGATCGCTCCGATTCGGTCACGCTCTACGTCGTGCGCCCGACCGGCGAGGTCGAGATCACCGGGCACATGATCGGTGACGCGGAGGACGCGCAGCCGCATCCTGGTGACGGGACCGAGCGGTCGCGGCTGATCTCCACCGTGCGCCAGGGGACACGGGTCAAGGGCGCCGTCTGGCTCACCTCCGGCGAAGCGCACGCATTCGACGAGGGGCACCAGGACCTGCTCGAAGGGGTTGGCGACCTGATCACGCTCGCCCTCTATCACGACACGGTGCGGACCACCGATCTGCGGCGCCACGAACGGATCGACGCGCTCGTCCGCCTGCTCCACACCGTCGCCGAGACGCTCGACATCCGGCAGATCTTTCCGCAGCTCTCCGACACGGTTCGCGGCGCGCTGCCGCACGACATCCTGGCGCTGACGTCGTGGGCCGACGACGGCCTCTCGTTCCGCGTCTATGCGATGGCCGGCGCCGATATTCCGGACGAGGATTTCTGGGGACCCACGCTGGTGCCGCCGCTCGAGCGCAACCTGCTCGACCGCAAGGCGTACATCATCCACGACGTGAGCAGCGAGATCGCGGCCGAAACCGTGCGCGGCCGGCTCCTGCGGATGGTCGGCGCGCGGTCGGCGCTCCGGGTGGCGATTCCGCTCGGCAACGCGGTGTTCGGGTCGCTGTTCTTCCTGGCGCGCGATCCGGGACGCTTCTCGGACGAAGACGTCGATTTCGCGCGCCGGGTCGGGGATCACCTCGGCCTCGCGCTCTCGCATCAGCACCTCGCCGAAGCGGCGCGCCGCGACGCGGCGGCGCGTGAGAACGCCGCGCGCCTCGAAGCGCAGGTCGCGACGCTGACGCGCGAGCTCGAGTCGCGCACCGGCCAGCGCCGCGTCGTCGGCCAGTCGCGGCAGTGGCAGGACGTGCTCGCGCACGCCGCGCGCGTCGCGCAGGCCGAGACGACCGTGCTGCTCACCGGCGAGTCGGGCACCGGCAAGGAGGTCGTCGCGCGCTTCATTCACCACGCATCGCGGCGCGGTCAGGGGCCGTTCATCGCGATCAACTGCGCGGCGCTTCCCGATCAACTGCTCGAGTCGGAGCTGTTCGGCTACGAGCGGGGCGCGTTCACCGGCGCGGTGGCGGCCAAGCCCGGACGGATCGAGCAGGCCAACGGCGGCGTGCTGTTCCTCGACGAAGTCGGCGAGATGGCGCCGACCGTCCAGGCGAAGCTGCTGCGCGTGCTCGAGGAGCGCGAGTTCCAGCGGCTCGGCGGCACCAGGCTCCATCACGCGGACATCCGCGTCATCGCGGCGACCAACCGCGACCTGCACGCGGCGATGCAGCGCGGCGGGTTCCGCGAGGACCTGTATTACCGTCTCGGCGTCTTCGAGATCGAGCTGCCGCCGCTGCGCGAACGCGCGGAGGACGTGCTCGAGCTCGCCGACACGTTCCTGCGCGAGATTGGCGAAACCGTCGGCCGTCCGGCCGCGGGGTTCGAGCGCGACGCCCGGCGCGACCTCGTCAACTATCCGTGGCCCGGCAACGTGCGCGAGCTGCGCAACGCGATCGAGCGCGCCATCATCCTCGCCGACGGCGGCTACATCCGCAGCGAGCACCTGCCCGTCACCGCGACGCGCAAGGCGCCGTCGGCCGGCGAGGCGAGCACCGCGCCGCTGCCCGCCGGCGGCGTGAACCTCGACGCGATCGAGCGGTCGCTCGTCATCAAGGCGCTCGCGCAGGCACGGCACAACAAGACGCGCGCCGCCAAGCTGCTCGGCCTCACGCGAGCCCAGCTCTACTCGCGGATCGAGAAATACGGGCTCGCGGAGACGGAATCCTGAGCGACTCGTGTATCCCGCTGCTCGCCGCGTGCTCGTCATCACCGGCGTCGTCCTCCTCCTGCTCGTCCTGATCGGCGCGACCTACCAGGGGGTCGCCACCGCGCTCGAGCGCCGGCGGTTCCCGCATCCGGGGCGGATGGTCGACGCCGGCGGCCACCAGCTTCATCTCTATTGCCAGGGACAGGGGACCCCGACCGTCGTGCTCGAGGCGCCCGCGACGACGATGTCGGCGGCGTGGGCGTGGGTGCAGATGGATGTCGCGAAGCTGACGAGGGTCTGCAGCTACGACCGCGCGGGGCTCGGATGGAGCGAGGCGGGCGACGCGCCGTTCGCGCCGGAGGCGGTGGCGCCCGAGCTGAACGCGCTGCTCTCGACCGCGGCGGAGCCCCGGCCGGTGGTCATGGCCGGCGCCGAGCTTGGCGCGGCGCTCGCGACGCTGTTCGCCGCGCGTTACCCCAACGACACGGCGGCGCTCGTGCTCGTCAATCCGCCCGGCGCGTTCGGCCGGAACACGGCGTCGCTGCCATCGGCGAAGTTCGTCGCGGCTTCACCATGGCTCGCGCGCGCCGGCGTGCTTCGCGCGATGCGGACGCTTTCGGCCGGCACGGGCGAGCTGCCGCAACCGGCCGCGGGCATCCTGCGGACGTTCCTCAACCGGCCCGATCACCTGACGCGCGGCGCGGGCGAGCTCGCGCGCTGGGACGACACGGTCATGCTGAGCGAGGCGGCGGTGCTGCCGCGCGGCATGCCCGTCACGCAGGTTGAAGTGGAAGGACAGGATCGCGTGGCGCTCCTCGCCAACCGCAGGAACGCCCAGGATGTGAGCGACGCGATCGCGGGCGCGGTGAGGCGCGCGCGATCGCGTCAGTAGGGATTACGAGCGAATCCGGACCGTGATCGGTGCGGTCAGGCGTGTCGTGATGCCGGCGCCCGGGCCCAGGTGGACTTCCTTGCCCTTGGTCGCGAGCACGACACCGGTGCCGCCGGCGCCGCCGATGGCCGCGCCCTTCGCCGCCCCGCCGCCGCCGCCGAGAATCGCGCCGAGCGCCGCGCCGGCGCCTGCTCCGACGGCAATCTTCGTCGCGTCCTGCTTCTTGGTCGCCGCGGCTTCCTGCGCGTAGCCCGACGTCCTGATGTCGTAGCTCTCGCCGTTGGCGCGGACGGAGTTGAAGCGCATCGCGATGCGCGCCCGGCCCTTCACGCGGCCCGACCCTTCGGCGCCGGTCACCACGCCGCTGACCTCGCTGCCGGCCGGCAGCACGACCTGTCCGTTGATCGTCACCGGCGAGCGCAGCGTCGCGCGCACCGGTTCCTCGACCCGGCTGGTGTCGGAGCCGACCGCGGACGACAGCGCCAGGCGCAGCGTCGTCCCCGACGGGATGGTGACTTCCGTAAACCGGGCGGCTGGCGCCACGGGAGCCGAGGTTGCCGCCGAAATCGGCGCGTTCGTCGCTTCGCCGGTCGTTGCCGCGGGGGTATCGGTTGCCGTCGTGTTTTCCGGCGCCTTCGCGCCGTTACACGCGGCGAGTCCGACCGCCAAACCGATTACACAGGCCCACTTCATCATGAAACCTCCACGTCATCCGTATCGCCTCCAGACACGAAATGGAAGCCGGAGGACGAAAACTGGTGTCAAAACAGCCGAATTCCTCGCTGCCGCGCTGATCCTGCGAAATCTCTGCCGTCGAGACTTCTGGTAGCGTTGATGAATGCGTACGTTCGCTTTCACTCTTGTCGCGCTGGGTCTCTCCACCGGCGCGCTTGCCCAGCGGCTTCCAGCTACCGTCGTCCCGACGCATTACGCACTCTGGTTCGCCCCCGACCTGCAGAATGCCACGTTCCGCGGGCGGGAGACGATCGATGTCACGGTCTCGAACCCGACCACGACGATCACGCTGAATGCCGCGGAAATTCAGTTTGGCGCGGTGACCATGACGGCCGGCGGCCGGATGCAGACCGCGCGCGTCGCGCTCGACGATCGCAACGAGATGGCGACGCTGACGGTCCCCCGGGCGCTTCCCAGAGGGACCGCGTCGATCCAGATCACGTATACCGGCATCCTGAACGACAAGCTCCGCGGCTTCTATCTGAGCAAGGCCAACGGGCGGCGCTACGCCGTGACGCAGATGGAGGCGACCGACGCGCGGCGCGCGTTTCCCTCGTGGGACGAACCGGCCTACAAGGCGACCTTCGACGTGTCGCTGATGATCGACGCCGGCGACACGGCGATCTCCAACGGCGCGCAGGTCTCCGACACGCCAGGGCCGGAGTCGGGCACGCACACGCTGGTCTTCGCGCGCACGCCGAAGATGTCGAGCTACCTGGTCGCGATGCTGGTCGGCGACTTCGTCTGCCGCACCGGAACGGCCGACGAGATTGCCGTTCGCGTCTGCTCCACGCCCGACAAGCTGCCGCTCACCGGGTTCGCGCTCGAAGCGGCGCAGCAGGAAGTGAAGTTCTTCAACGAGTGGACCGGCATCACGTACCAGTTCGGCAAGCTCGACATCGTCGGCGTGCCCGACTTCGCGGCGGGCGCGATGGAGAACGCCGGCGCCATCACCTTCCGCGAGGAGTACCTCTTTGCCGATCCGGAGCGTGCCTCGCTCGGCACGCGCAAGACGGTGGCGTCGATCATCTCGCACGAGATCGCCCACCAGTGGTTCGGCGACCTCGTGACGATGAAGTGGTGGGACGACATCTGGCTGAACGAGGGGTTCGCCACGTGGATGGCGAACAAGCCGCTCGCGGCGTGGCACCCGGAATGGCAGGTCGATCTCGACGAGGTCGAGGAGACGCAGGTGGCGGTGTCGACCGACGCGCTGCGGACGACGCGCGCCATTCGCACCAGGGTGGAGACGCCCGACGAGATCAACGAGGTGTTCGACGGCATTGCCTACCAGAAGACGGCATCGGTGCTCCGCACGATCGAAAACTACGTCGGGCCCGAGCTGTTCCGGAAAGGCGTCGCGTCGTACCTGAAGAAGTACTCGTTCGCCAACGCCGCCGGCGAAGATTTCTGGACCGAGGTGGCGCGCGTCACCGGCAAGCCCGTGGACCGCATCATGAAGCCGTTCATCGAGCAGCCAGGCGTGCCGGTGGTGAAGATCGAGTCGAAGTGCCAGGGGAACACGACCGACATCTCGCTGCACCAGGAGCGGTTTACCGGCATGACGAGCCCCGCGGCGTCGCCAGGGCCAGGCCCGGCGGCGTCGGCGGGCTCGCAGCTGTGGGCCATTCCCGTCTGCTTCAAGAGCAGCGGCGGCAGCGGTCCGCAGTGCGAGCTGCTCGAGCGGCGCGATCAGAAGGCAGCGTTGCCGGTCTGCTCGGCCAACGCGTTCGCCAACGCCAACGGCCACGGCTACTACCTGTCCGAATATTCCCCGGAGGAAGTCCGCGCGATTGCGCGGACGGCACGCGGCTCGCTCGCGCCGGCCGAACGCCTCAGCCTGCTCGGCGACGAGTGGTGGATGGTGCGCGCGGGCCGGCACGACGTCGGCGTCTACTTCGACATCGCCTCGTCGCTCGCCGGCGACGAGGCGCCGTCCGTGATCGAGCAGATCGGCCGCAGCCTTGCCTACGCCCACGACGACATCCTCCCGATGGCTGACGTGCCGAAGTTCGAGGAATGGCTGCGACGCCGGTTCGGCCCGGAGCTCATGACGCTCGGCGTGCCCGGCAGCACCTCGGATCCGGACGACCGCCAGAGCCGGCGCGCGACGCTGCTGTCGCTCGTCGGCGTGACAGGCAATTCGACGGACGTCCAGCGCCAGGCGCGCGACCTCGCGCTCAAATACATCGACGATCCCTCGTCGCTGCCCGGGACGCTGGCGCCCACCGTGCTGAGCGTCGCGGCGGGTGGCGGCGACGCGATGCTCTACGACCGCTACATGGCGCAGCTGCCGAAGCTGTCCGGCACGCCCGAGGAGTACTACCGCTTCTTCAACGCGCTGCCGTCGTTCCGCGACCCGGCGCTCGTACAGCGAACGCTGGAGTTCGCGATCTCGCCCGACGTGCGAACGCAGGATGCGCCGACGCTGATCGGCGCCCTGATGGGACAGGAGGCGTCGCGTGACGCCGCGTGGACCTTCGTGAAAGCCAATTGGGACACGCTGAACAAGCTGCTCGGCGTCTTCGGCGGGATTACGCGGATCGCAGGCTCGGTGGGCGCCTTCTGTTCCCGCGACAGGAAAGCCGAAGTCGAGCAGTTCTTCAAGGAGCATCCGATGCCCGCCGCCGAACGGACGCTCAAGCAGGCGTTCGAGCGGATCGACAGCTGTGTCGCCGTGAAGGAGCGGCAATCAGCGCCGGCCTCGTCGTGGCTCACGACGGCAACGCGGTAGGCGGACCTCCAGCATCGAACGTAGAGGCGGACCTTCAGGTCCGCCTTGAGATCCCGTCTCACATTTCGCGGTGCGCAGGTGCTGCCGTAGCATCTGCGCATGACATGTTCATCCTTTCGTACCGCAGCCGTGATCGCCGCCGCCATGATGGTCGGGGGTGTTCTCGATCGCGCATGGGAGAACGGCATTCTTTCCACCGCGTCCGCACAGGAGGCGCGCGTCGGCGCGCCCGCCGCGCCGCCGAAGCCGATGACGCCGGCCGAGATGCAGGCGGAGATCGAGCGCCTCAAGACGCTCGTCCCCTCCTACTCGCATCCGATGCAGGACGTCGCCATCAACTGGGCCAGCCTCTGGTTCGCCGCGCAGAAGAAGAACTGGCCGCTGGCGCGCTACTTCTACAACGAGGCGCGCTCGCACATCGCGTGGACCGTGCGCATCAACCCGAACGACAAGGTGAACGGCGAGATCGTCGACCTGAAGTCGATCTACGACGCGATCGACACGAGCAGCCTGATGATGGTGCGCGACGCGATCGAGAAGCAGAACGCCGCGCAGTTCACCGCGGCGTACAAGACGATGCTCGAGAGCTGCTATTCGTGCCACAAGGCGGCGGGAAAGCCGATGCTCAGGCCGCAAATCCCGACAGCGCCCGTGCTCACGATCGTCAACAACGATCCGGCGGCGACATGGCCGGACTAGTTGCCGCCCTTTGAGGTCGAGCTTTTAGCGCCCGGCGGATTTGTCTACACTGCGACCGTGCCCCCAGCCAGTCGTCTGGCGGCGACTGTCCTGGTCGTCGACGATGATCCCGCGCTCCGCGCTCTGTACGAGAAGGTGCTGACGCTCGAGGGGTATGCGGTGATTGCCGTCGCAGACGGCGTCGAAGCGCTGAAGTACGTCGAAGACGGACCCGTCGATGCCGTCGTCCTCGACCTGATGATGCCGCGCCTCGACGGCCGTTCCGTCAAGCGCGGCTTCGACGCGAACGCCGCGATGAAGAACGTCCCGGTGATTCTGGTCACCGGTCATGTGGCCCCGGATCTCGATCCCCACGAATTCTCCTGCGTCCTCTACAAACCCATCAGTGTCGAGGTGCTGGTCAAGGCCGTGCGCGACTGCCTCTCTCGCCCCTCCTGACCTGCACGAGACCTGTGGTCTCCCCGTTGTGACGCGGTCGCGGACGCGCCATAATCGACGGTCGCATCCCAACGGAAGGAAACCCAAGTGCCAACAAGACGATTATTCGCGTTGACCGTTCTCGCGGTCATCTGCATCGCATTCATCCGGCTCTCGGCCGCACCACCCGCACGAACCTCGTTGTCCGGCAGCGTACCGCCCTGGGCCAAGGCGGCCAATCGCAGCCGCGCCGCCAGCGGCACCGACGCGGTGATCTTCCGCGTCTACCTGCCGTGGCGCGGCGGCGACGCGGCAGCGGCCTTCGCGCTGTCGGTGTCCACGCCCGGCAGCCCGAACGCGGGACAGTTCCTCTCGTCGACGCAGTTCCGCAACCAGTTCTCGCCGACGTCGCAGGACATGTCGGCGGTGACGTCGTGGCTCAAGCAACAGGGCTTCGCGGTCGGCTACACGCCGGCGAACCGTCACTTCGTCGAGGCGTCTGGCACGGTCGCGCAGGCATCGGCCGCCTTCGCGACGACGTTCAGCGTCTACGACTACGCCGGCGCGCAGCTGCGTTCGCAGGACAGCGCGCTGTCGGTTCCGTCCGCGCTGCCCGCGATCGCCGCCGTTATCGGCCTCGACGAAAGCGACGCGCTGGTACGTCCGGGCGCCGCCGCCGCACCGCCGCCTGGCGCCTTCGTCAACGCCAGGCCGTGCTCGGCGTACTGGGGTGAAAAGACGGTGACGAACACGCCGACGCCCGACGGCACGACGCTGCCAGCGTCGCCGTCTGCGTGGGCGCCGTGCGGCTACGCGGGCGCGCAGCTGCAGGGCGTGTACGGGTTGGCCGGCGCGATTGCCGGAGGGACCGACGGCCGCGGCGTGACCGTTGCGGTCATCGACGCGTACGCCTCGCCGACGATCGTGCAGGACATCGAGACCTATTCCTCGCTGCACGGCCTGCCGAGCACGCGCGGGCTCTTCCACCAGGTCGTCGCGCCGGGCACCTTCAGGCGTCCGGAGAACAAAACCCAGGATCCGCAGGGCTGGTCCGGCGAGGAGACGCTCGACATCGAAGCCGTGCACACGATGGCGCCCGGCGCCTCGATCGTCTACGTCGGCGCGCCGAACAACCGCCAGGACCTCGACTCCGCCCTGAATCACGTCGTCGATCAGCACCTCGCCGACATCGTGACCAACTCGTACGGCTTCGCCGGCGAGGCGCTGCCGCCGGGGTTCATCAAGCCGTACAACGACACGATGATCCAGGCCGCGGCCGAAGGCATCAGCGTGTTGTTCTCCTCCGGCGACTCGGGCGATCAGACGCTGGGTATCGCCGGCGCCACGCCGACGCCCGATTGGCCGGCATCGAGCCCGTGGGTCACCGCGGTCGGCGGCACGTCGCTCGGCGTCAGCGCCGCCAACGGCCGCGTGTTCGAGCTCGGATGGCAGACGAGGCGCTCGCTCCTCGACAACGGCGCGTGGGGCTCGCGCACCTACCTGTACGGATCGGGCGGCGGCACGAGCCGCCTCTTCACGCAACCCGCGTATCAGGCCGGCGTGGTGCCCAACGCGCTCTCGCGGAGGTACGGCGGCCCGGCGATGCGCGTGGTCCCCGACATCTCAGCCGTCGGTGATCCGAACACCGGGATGCTCATCGGCCAGACCCAGACTTTCCCCGATGGTTCCGTGCGGTACTCGGAGTACCGCATCGGCGGCACGAGCCTCTCGTCGCCGCTCGCGGCCGGCATGCTCGCGCTGGCGGTGCAGCGCCGCGGCGCGCCGATCGGCTTCGCAAACCCGGCGCTCTACGCGATTGCGGGCACGGGCGCGTACTACGACATCACGAAGACCGATCTCGGGGCGTACCCCGGGACGGTGCGGTCCGACTTCGTCAACGGCGTCGATGCGTCGAATGGCTATCGCTTCTCGGCGCGCTGGTTCGATGAGGACGCCATCCTGACCATCCACGTGGCGCCCGGTTACGACGACGTGACCGGCCTCGGCTCGCCGAACGGCGAGGCGTGGTTGAGCGGGCTGTCGCACTAGACTTCAATCGACTGAACCTCGCCAACCTCATCCTCTTCGGCGTCACGGCCGCGGAACTCGCGTTCCTCGTCACCGTGACGCCGCAGTTCGAGCTCGTCGACTGGATCTATGTGCTGCAGCACGTCGTCGTCCTGGTGGTCGCGCTCATGCGGCGGCCGCCGGCGATGCAGGATCACTCGCCCGCGACGAGCACGGCGGTCGTGATCGCGTACGCGTATCCGTACGCGCAGGCCATCTATCTTCAAAAGGTGCCAGGCACGCCGATGTGGCCCGCGGCCGGCACGATACTGGTCATCGTGGCCGCGTGTCTCAGCCTGGGCACGCTCGCCGTCCTTGGCCGGCGGTTCGGCGTCCGTCCAGGCCTTCGCGGCCTGGTGACGAAGGGACCGTACCAGGTCGTGCGGCACCCGATGTATCTCGCGTACGTGCTCGGCGACATCGGCTACAACCTGCAGGAGCGGAATCCCGGGACCGTGCTGCTGGTGCTCGTGGGCTGGGCGTCGCTCATCTACCGAATCGATCGCGAGGAACGCGTGCTCGCGCACGATGCCCGTTGGGCCGCGTATGCGGCGTCCGTCCGGTACAGACTTCTGCCTGGTATCTGGTAGCGGCGTCCAGCGCGCCGGAGCGCAGGGCGCTAGTTCGACGCGGCGTTCTGCGGCTGCTGCGGAGGCTGCGCCTTCGGCAGCGGCTTCCGCGGCAGCAGCGTGTCGCGATTGGCGGTGTTGTACACGAACGACGTGACGATGGCCGCCATCTGCATCATGTCGGCGCGCTGCACCCGGTCGTACACGTCCATGTTCGAGTGGTGCGTGCGCGAGTCGTACTCGAGCTGATCCTGGATGAACTGGAAGCCGGGCAACCCGACCGCGTCGAACGACAGGTGATCGGTCCCGCCCGTGTTGCGGATCGAGATCGTCGACGCCCCGAGATCCTCGAACGGCTTCAGCCACGCCTGGAAGATCGGCCGCATGGCGTCGTTCCCCTGGAGGTAGATGCCGCGAATCTTCCCCGAGCCGTTGTCCACGTTGAAGTAGCCCGCGAGCTTCGCGTGCTCGGGCTTCAGCTTCATGTCCTCGCGCGCGGCGAAGTGCTCCGCGACGTAGGCGCGCGAGCCGAGAATCCCCTGCTCTTCGCCGCTCCACAGCGCGAGGCGCACCGTGCGATCGAGCCGCAGGTTGAGCGTCTTCAGGATGCGCATCACCTCGATCATCACCGCGCTGCCCGCCGCGTTGTCGGTGGCGCCGGTGCCGCTGTGCCAGCTGTCGAGGTGGGCGCCGATCATCACGACCTCGTCGCGCTTGCGGCCGCCGGGGATCTCGCCGACCACGTTCACCGAGTCGGTGCGGTCGTCCACGAAACGCGCCTCGACGTTGAATTCGAGCGTGACCGGAATCTTGTGATCGAGGAGGCGCGCGATGCGGTTGTAGTGCTCCGGCGTCAGCGTCACCATCGGCGGCGGCACCGACCACCTGTCATTCGACGCAGTCGGCTTGCCGGGGTTCCAGTTCATCCAGGACCCGCTCGAGTACGACTCGCGCACGCACCATTCGAACATGGACGTCTACGACCGCGTGCAGCGCGCCGACATGATGCAGATG
>DASQAX010000091.1:0-18287 GCA_035635535.1 Vicinamibacterales bacterium
GCCGTGCGCGAAATGTTGCCCTGCTGCGCGGCGAGCGCGCGCAGGATGTAGTCGCGCTCGAAGCGATCGCGCGCGTCGTGCAGCGGCGCCATCGTGGACGAGGGCGTCGGCGTGGAGGCCTCGATGCCGCCAACCATCGTCTGGTCGAGAAACGCGAGATCGCGCGCCGTGATCCGCTCGCCCGGCACCATGATCATCAGCCGCTCGACCAGGTTGCGCAGCTCGCGGACGTTGCCCGGCCACGGATACCGCTGCAGCGCGGTCATGGCATCGGGCTCGAAGATCTTCGGCCGGCGGCCGTACTCGCGCGCGAGCATCGCCATGAAGTGATCCGCGAGCAGCGGGATGTCCTCCTGCCGCTCGCGGAGCGACGGCACGAAGATGGGCACGACGTTGAGCCGGAAGTAGAGGTCTTCGCGGAAGCGGCCGGTGCGAATCTCGGCGGGCAGGTCCTTGTTGGTGGCCGCCAGCACGCGGGCGTCGACGCGGATGCGCGTGGAGCCGCCGACTGGCTCCATCACCTGCTCCTGCAGCACGCGCAGCACCTTCGCCTGCGTCTTCAGCGTCATGTCGCCGATCTCGTCCAGGAAGATCGTGCCGCCGTGGGCGAGCTCGAACTTCCCGCGCCGATCCGCGACCGCGCCGGTGAACGAACCGCGGACGTGGCCGAACAGCTCGCTCTCGATCAGCTCCTCGGGAATCGCGGCGCAGTTCACCTCGATGAACGGGCCGCTGCGGCGGCGGCTCATCTGATGGATGTTGCGCGCGACCAGCTCCTTGCCGGTCCCGTTCTCGCCATAGATGAGCACCCGTCCGTTGGTCGGCGCCGCCATCGCGACCTGCTCGCGCAGCTGCACCATCCCGTAGCTCTCGCCGACCATCGTGTGCTGCGCGTCGACCTTCGCGCGGAGCGCCTGGTTCTCGGCCTCGAGATGCCGCTGGCGCAGCGCGTTGCGCACGACGAGCACGGTCTTCTCGAGCGACAGCGGCTTCTCGACGAAGTCGAACGCGCCCATCTTGATCGCGCGCACCGCGGACTCGATGTTGCCGTGGCCGGAGATCATCACGACCTGCGACTCGACCTGCCGCTCGCGCATCCGCGCGAACGTCGCGAGGCCGTCCATCCCGGGCAGCCAGATGTCGAGGACGACGACGTCGTAGGCCTGGCGGCCGAGGCGCTCGAGACACGCTTCACCGCTGTCGACGGCGTCGACTTCGTAGCCTTCGTCGCGAAGCACGCCGCCGAGCGCGCTGCGAACGCCGGGCTCGTCGTCGACTAGCAGAATGGATGGCACCGGAAAAGATCCTCGCCGTTCACGCTTCTAGCTTCTCGCGTGAACCGCCACTAGCACGGGAGCTCCACCGCAAAGCGCGTCCCGCGCGGCGTGTTGTCGGTCAGGTCGATGCTGCCGCCGTGCTCGGCGACGATGCGGCGGACGATGGCGAGGCCGAGGCCGCTGCCGCGTCGCTTCGTGGAGTAGTACGGCAGGAACAGCTTGTCGCGCTCCGATGCCGGGATTCCGGGCCCATCGTCGGCGACGATGACCTTGACGAAGTTGTTCGACGGCTCGTGCTGGGTCTCGATCTCGATCGTGCCGCGCTGCTCCATCGCCTCGATGGCGTTGTCGATCAGATTGATCAGGACGCGCCGGATCTGTTCCGGGTCGATCGACACCTTCGGCAGCGACGCCGCGAAACGGCGGCGGATCTCCACGTCGGGGAAGATCCCCTGGTAGAGGCCGAGGACGTCGGTCAGCAGCTCGTGCAGGTCGGTCGAGACCGTGCGCGGCGCCGGCATGCGCGCGAACTGCGAGAACTCGTCCACGAGCGCCTTGAGCGACTCGACCTCCTCGACGATGGTGCCGGTGCACTCTTCGACGAGCGCGCGCGTCGGCTCGGGCGCGCCCGAGAGATGCCGTCGCATCCGTTCGGCGGAGAGCTGGATCGGCGTGAGCGGGTTCTTGATCTCGTGCGCGAGGCGCCGCGCCACCTCGCGCCACGCCGCCACCTTCTGCGTGCGAATCAGCGGCGTCAGGTCGTCGAACACGAGCACGACGCCGTCGGACCCGCCGTCCTCGCGGCGGAGCGGCGTCGCCATGATCGCGAGGTGGAGCTCGCGGCCGGCGCGCGTGAGCGTGACGTCGCGCGGATGGATGTCGTCGCGGCTGCGCAGCGCTTCGTCGATGACGTCGGCGAGCGGCTTCAGCTCCGAGCCGCCGAACGCCTCGCCCGCGGGAAGGCCCGCGACCGACGCGTCGATGCCGAGCAGCCGGACCGCGGCGGAGTTGGCGGTGCGGATGCGGCCGAGCGCGTCCACCGAGACGACGCCGGTCGCGATGCGGTCGAGAATGGTTTCGACGTAGCGCTTCCGGCCCTCCACCTCCACGTGCTTGCGCTCGAGCTCGACCGAGGAACGCTCCAGGCGCCGGCGGCTCGCGGCCAGCTCGCCCGCCATGCTGTTGAACGCGTCGATGAGCGATCCGAACTCGTCCTGCGTCTCGGGCACGACGCGGTGATCGAGGTGGCCGGCCCCGATTTCCTTCGCCGCCGTGGCGAGCAGCTGGATCGGCCGCGTGATGCGCTTGGCCAGGTAGAGGCCCATCCACGTCGACCCGATGAGAATCATCAGCGTGAGCATCAGGAAGAACGACAGGTAGACGCCGGCCAGCGGCTGCTTGAGGACCTGCAGCTGCTGATAGTCCTCGTACGCGGCCGTCATGCGCCGCGCGCGGGAGGCGAACTCGCTCGTCAGGTACTCGCTGGCGATGACGACGCCGTGCACCGGCGCGTCCGCGGCCGATCGAATCGGCACCGCCGACCGAATCAGGTCGCCGCCGCCGCGCAGCTGCTCGACGACGCGCATCTCGACGCCGCTGTCCGCGGTCCGCTCCGCGAGCGCGGCGGCCGAGGCGGGCACGTAGTCGCGCGGCAGCGCGTTGGCGGCCATGTCCCCCACCGGAACGACGCGCCTCGACCCGCCACCCTGCTCGACGCGATACACCTCGGCCAGCGACACGCGCTCCTGCAGCACGTCGTCCGCGATGAGGTCGCGGACATTCGGCGACGGCGCGGCCAGGTCGAGCGCCGCCAGCGATCGCGCCATCCGCTGCGCCTCGCGCGACACCAGCCGCTGCTGCTCCTGGTAGTAATCGCCGGCAATCGTGTTGGCCGACGACAGCACGTCGTTCATCGGCGCGTTGAACCAGCGATCGACGCTGTTGCGGATCACTTCGCTGCCGACCAGGAGCACGAGCACGGCCGGCACGATCGTCATCCCCAGGAGGACGGCGACGAGCTTGCCGCGGAAGCGGGCGAACGGCAGCCCGTGGCGCCGCTCGACGAACAGCTTGACGATGTTGCGCGCGAGGACGAACACGAGCGCGACGAGAATGGTGAGGTTCGTCGCGGAGAGCGCGTAGAGGACGAACTCGGTGAGGAAATCGGGCGCGAGCCGCGCCGAGCGCGACGCCAGCGTCAGCAGCCCCACCAGCACCGCGAGGAGGACCAGGATGCCGAACAGGATCAGCCGCGTGTTGTCGCGGAACGGCTTCCGGCCGCGCGGCGCGGACGCCCGCCGCGGCGGCGCTGCAACAGGACGAGGCGAAGTCTGTCGCGCGGTTACGCTCATGGCGGCCTGCCTCCTGCCACCTAGTCTTTTGCGTTCAGCAGTTCCTTCAACTCTGTCATGAACTCGCCGATGTCGCGGAAGTGCCGGTAGACCGACGCGAATCGGACGTACGCGACCTTGTCGAGCCGCTTGAGCTCGTCCATCACCAGCCGGCCGACTTCCTCGGTGCTCATCTCCTTCTCGGGCCGTTCCTGCAGCGTCGCTTCAATGGTATCGGCGACGCCTTCGAGCGCCGCCACGCTGACGGGCCGCTTCTCGCACGCCTTCAGCAGGCCGGCAATCAGCTTCTGCCGCTCGAAGCGCTCGCGGGTCCCGTCCTTCTTGATCACCATGTACGGGATCTCGTCGATCCGCTCGTAGCTGGTGAACCGGCGTCCGCAGTCGAGGCACTCGCGCCGGCGCCGGATGACCTCGCCCTCCTTGCTCTCGCGCGAGTCGACGACCTTATCGCCCAGATGGCCGCAAAACGGGCATTTCATCTGCGGATGCTCCTGCCGTTTCCTTGCCCCGAGCGAGGCGTTCGGTTGCCGAGTCGAGAGGCTCCTGGTGGGCCACGCCCGCCAGGCGTCCGAGGCCGGCGACGCTCATGCCGTCGCGCGCCATGATCACCGCGCCCGGGATCACGCTGGTCAGGAACGACACCGCGTGCAGCACGAGCGCCGCGCTCACCGCCGCGTTGTTCGGCGCGTGAAAGAACGTCGTCACCGCGATGCGATACGCCTCGTGAAAGCTGCCGACGCCGCCGGGCGTCGGCACGGCGACGCCAATCACCAGCATGGCCTGGACCAGGAAGCTTGCCGACATCGGGATGAGGATGCCGAACGCCCGCGTGACGAGCCACGCCTGGAATGCGATGCTCACCCAGAGCGGGAACGACCAGACAAAGGCGATCGCCAGGTCGCGCGGCTCGCGCGCCACGGCGAAGCCTTCGCTGAACGTCCGCGCGAGGCTCGCCAGCGCATGCGCGACGCGATGCGGCAGCAACCGATCGGTACGCGCGACGAGCCGGCCGATCCGCTCGGGATGGGTCGCGAGCGTCCACATCACGACCATCAACACGACGACGATGCCGGCCGCGACGGTGGCGGAGGCCTCGATGGGCGCGAGCATCCCGGGCGGCAGGATGGCGCGGCCGTCGAAGACCCAGACAAACGACGCGAGCAGCGTCAGCACCGCGATCAGGTCCAGCGCGCGCTCCATGACGATCGTCGCGAAGACCGACGCCGCGCTCAGCCCTTCGGTACGTGCCACGAGATACGGGCGAATCACGTCACCGGCGCGTGCAGGCAGCAGCGCCAGCGCCGCGAAGCCGATGATCGTCGCGCGCAGCACCGGCACGAACCGCGTCGGGCCTATGGGATCGAGCAGGTACCGCCAGCGGATGGCGCGCACCGCCGGCATCACGGTCGCGATGATCAGGGACCAGACGATCAGGCCCATCCGTGCGTGCGCAATCTCGGTTGCGACGGCGGATAAATTCGCGCGACTGAGGAACCACGCGAAGAGGGCAATCGCCAGAAGCGTGACCAGCGCTGTACGGATTGTCATCGGTGGGTGCAGGGAGCCTACACAATATATCAGGCTCCTTTCGCGCGGCGGCCGATACTGTTGTGTACGGTTGCGAGCCGTTCATCGTCCCGGTAAGATGCGCGTTCCCCCCGACCGTCCGAAGGACTCCCGTTGCCGTTTGCCGCCCCGGTCATCCAGACACGCCTCAACGGAGCTGCGCCGCATCGCCAGGGGAAAGTGCGCGATATCTACGAGCTGGGCGACCGGCTCGTGCTGGTCGCGACCGATCGCATCTCGGCGTTCGACTACGTGCTCGGCTCCGGAATCCCCGACAAGGGCAAGGTGCTCACGCAGCTGTCCGCGTTCTGGTTCGACCAGACGCACGACATCGTGCCGAACCATCTGATCGCGACGGACGTGGCGGAGTTCCCCGCGGGACTGCGCGAAGACGCGGACATGCTCGCCGGGCGATCGATGCTCGTCCGCAAGACCAACCCGATTCCGATCGAATGCGTGGCGCGCGGCTATCTCTCCGGGTCGGGGTGGAAGGACTACCGCGCGACCGGCACCGTCTGCGGCGTGCCACTGCCGGGAGGACTGCGCGAATCGGACCGGCTGCCGGCGCCCGTCTTCACGCCCGCCACCAAGGCGACGAGCGGCCACGACGTGAACATCAGCCAGGCCGAGGCCGGCCGCATTGTCGGCGACCGGCTGGTCGCGACGCTGCGCGACCTGACGCTCCAGCTGTACGCCTTCGGCGCGGCGCACGCGGAAACACGCGGCATCCTCCTGGCCGACACGAAGTTCGAGTTCGGCCTCACGGACGAGGGGCGGGTGCTGCTCATCGACGAGGTGATGACGCCCGACTCGTCGCGCTACTGGCCGAAGGATCAGTACGAGCCCGGCGGCCCGCAACCAAGCTTCGACAAGCAGTACGTGCGCGACTACCTCGAGCAGATCCACTGGAACAAGCAGCCGCCCGTTCCGTCGCTGCCCGACGACGTGGTCCTGCGCACGCGGGAGAAGTATCTCGAGGCCTTCCGGCGGCTCACGGGAAAAGAGGTCCGCTAATGGCGCTTCGCGAGCAGCTCGAACACCTGGTCGACGAAATGGTGGCGAAAGGGATCCGCTACGACGAGGCGCAGCGCGAGTTCGAGAAGAAATTCATCGTGCAGGTGCTCGCGAAGGCCGACGGCAACCTCGGCAAGGCCGCCGATCTCCTCGGCATCCACCGCAATACGCTCGCCCGCAAGATGACCGAGTACCGGCTGCGCAGATCGGCTTGACACTCTTTTTTCAGGTCTACTACACTTAGCAGTTGTCCACGGTGAGTGCTAGCTCGCTGTGCGCACGACATCAATTTCCAAGGATTGTGCCCAGGCCTCCCAGGCCGGCGGCAGTTACCAGACAGTTGGAGTCGACTCACATGAAAGTCAGACCGCTACACGACCGCATCATCGTTCAGCGCATCGACGAAGGCGAACAGAAGGTCGGCGGAATCATCATCCCGGATACCGCCAAGGAGAAGCCGCAGCAGGGGAAGGTCATCGCCGTCGGCCTCGGCAAGCGCGAGAAAGCCGAGCGCGTGCCGCTCGACGTCAAGGAGGGCGAGACGATTCTCTTCGGCAAGTACTCCGGCCAGGACATCAAGATCGATGGGGAGGAATACCTCATCATGCGCGAGGACGAAGTGCTCGCGGTCCTCGATTCCAAGTAACTGAGGTCAACGAACATGGCAAAGCAGATTATTTACGGCGAGCAGTCGCGCCAGGCGATCCTGCGCGGCGTCAACCAGCTGGCGGACGCGGTCAAGGTCACGCTTGGCCCGAAGGGACGCAACGTCGTCCTCGACAAGAAATTCGGCTCCCCGACGATCACCAAGGACGGCGTGACGGTCGCCAAGGAGATCGACCTGAGGGATCCGCTCGAGAACATGGGCGCGCAGATGGTGCGCGAGGTGGCGAGCAAGACCTCGGACACGGCGGGCGACGGCACCACCACCGCCACCGTGCTCGCGCAGGCGATCTACCGCGAGGGGGCGAAGAACGTCGTGGCCGGCGCCAACCCGATGGAACTCAAGCGCGGCATCGAGAAAGCCGTCGAGGTCGTCGTCGAGAACCTCAAGAAGTTGAAGCGCGACGTCAAGGGCAACATGATCGCGCAGGTCGGCACCATCTCCGCCAACGGCGACGAAACGATCGGGAAGATCATCGCCGAGGCGATGGAGAAGGTCGGCAAGGACGGCGTCATCACGGTCGAAGAGGCGAAGACGCTCGAGACGACGCTGGAAGTCGTCGAAGGCATGCAGTTCGACCGCGGCTACCTCTCGCCGTACTTCGTGACCGACGCCGAGCGGATGGAAGTCGTCCTCGAGAACCCCGTCATCCTGATCCACGAGAAGAAGATCAGCTCGATGAAGGATCTGCTGCCGGTGCTGGAGCAGGTCGCCCGCATGGGGCGTCCGCTGCTCATCATCGCCGAGGACGTCGAGGGTGAGGCGCTGGCGACGCTCGTCGTCAACAAGCTGCGCGGCACGCTGCAGGCGGCGGCCGTCAAGGCGCCCGGCTTCGGCGATCGCCGCAAGGCGATGCTCGAGGACATCGCGATCCTCACCGGCGGACGCGCCATCACCGAGGACCTCGGCATCAAGCTCGAAAACATCAAGGTGGAAGACCTCGGCAAGGCGAAGAAGGTCACCATCGACAAGGACAACACGACGATTGTCGAGGGCGCCGGGACGACGGGCGCCATCGAGGGACGCGTCAAGCAGATCCGCGCCCAGGTCGAGGACACGACCTCGGACTACGACCGCGAGAAGCTGCAGGAACGGCTCGCGAAGCTCGTGGGCGGGGTCGCCGTGATCAAGGTCGGTGCGGCCACCGAGACCGAGATGAAGGAGAAGAAGGCGCGCGTCGAGGACGCGATGCACGCGACGAAGGCCGCGGTCGAGGAAGGCATCGTCCCGGGCGGCGGCGTCGCGCTGCTCCGCGGGCAGGATGCGCTCAAGAACCTGAAGCTCGAAGGCGATCAGAAGGTCGGCGTCGATATCATCCGCCGCGCCATCGAGGAACCAATGCGCCACATCGCGACCAACGCGGGGCACGAAGGGTCGATCGTCGTCTCGAAGGTCAGGGATATGAAGCCGGACGAGGGCTTCAACGCCGCGACCGAGACCTACGAGGACCTGGTGAAGGCGGGCGTCATCGATCCGACCAAGGTCGTCCGCAACGCGCTGCAGAACGCCTCGTCGATCGCGTCGCTGCTGCTCACGACCGAGGCGCTGGTCTCCGAGATTCCGGAGGAGAAGAAGGACGCGCCTTCCGGGCCGCACGGCGGAGGCATGGGCGGCATGTACTAAGTGGAAAAGTGGAAAAGTGGAAAAGTTGAGAAGTGGAAAAGTGGAAAAATAAGTAGGTCCGCCTCCAACTATTCGAAGGTTCGCGTAGGCCGGGTCCTTTTGGACCCGGCCTTTTCGTTTATGGGTACGCCGTCGCGCTCAGCGGTGGCGGAGGCTCTCGAGGAGCTCGTACGTGCCGCGCTCGAAGCTGTCGTAGACGCCGAGCGCTTTCGTGTCGGCGAACGGCAGGAACTGCATCATGATGACGCCGGCCACCCCGCGCCGGCGATCGATCCAGAAGTAGGTGTTGTCGATACCGCCCCAGCTCAGGCTGCCCGCCGACCGCTTGCCGGGCATCTCGCGCGCGGTGATCAGGAATCCCAGTCCCCACTTGTCGCGCCCGTCGTCGACGAACGTGAAGTCGCTGCTCCGCTCCGGCATCGCGGTCCTGAGCGCGGCCACACTCAGCGCGCCAATGTGGTTGGCGGCCATCGCGTCGATCGATTTCGGCGAGAGCACGACCGCTCCGTTGAACCGGCCGTCGTTGAGCACCATCTGCTCGAACCGGATGTAGTCGACCGCGGTCGAAAACAGGCCGCCGTCGCCGCGGAATTCCGTCACGGCCGGGATCGGCGCCGATGGCTGTTCCACGAGCGAGCCGTCGTGCTGGCGGTTGTGGACCGTCGCGACGCGCGGCTGTTCCTCCGGGCGGACGTTGAACGAGGTGTCGCGCATCCCCAGCGGTTGAAACACCCGATCGTGCAGGTAGGCTTCGAGCGTTCGGCCCGACACCGTTTCCACGATCCTGCCGACCCACAACGTGCTCGGGCCGTAGATCCAGCGTTCGCCGGGATCGAACACCAGCGGGCCCGCCTCGAACGTGTCGCCGTCGCGCGGCTTGAAATCGCGCACCGTCGGGCTCACGAAGTTGTACGCCAGTCCCGACGTGTGCGTGAGCAGCTCGCGGACGGTCGGCGGACGCCGGGCGGGCCGCACCGTGTACTCGCCGGTGGCGCTGGAGAAGGAGGAGGCGACCTGAAGATGCCGGAAGCCGGGCAGGTACTTGTCCGCGGGATCGCCGAGCGCGACACGCCGCTGCTCGACCAGCTGCATCAGGGCCGCTGACGTGACGGCTTTCGTCATCGACGCGATGCGGAAGATCGTATCGGCCGCCATCGGACGGCGCCGATCGGCATCTCGCGCGCCGAACGCGCCGCTGTAGATGATGCCGTTGCGATCGGCCGCCAGCGCCACGACGCCGGGCACGTCGCCGCGCTCGACGGCGGCCTTCAGCCGCTGATCGAGGCGCGCGACCGCGTCGGCGGGCGACTGCGCCGCCTGCAGCACGCCGCTGACCGCGATGATGCCGACAACGAATGCGAGTCGCGCGTGGCGCATATTTCAAACGTTACGCCGTCGATGAGAGGTAGTATACGCAGTCGCGCTCGAGCGCTCGAGAGGAGAAATGTTGTGACTCGTTATTACAGGTTCGGGATTGCAGCCGCCGCGATTGCAGCCGTTCTCATAGGCGCCGCGTGCCGCCCCAGCGGGCCGCGAGTGTTCTTCGTCCAGCCGCAGGAGGGCGCGACCGTCAAGAGTCCCGTCAAGCTGGAATTCGGCGTGCAGGATTTCACGATCGCCGCGGTGCCGCAGGGCACCGTCTCCGAGACCCGGCCGTCGCTCGGCCACTATCACATTGGCGTGGACGCTGACTGCCTGCCCCCCGGCACGGTCATCCCGCGCGCCTCGCCGTGGGTCCATTTCGGCGACGGGAAGAACGTCATCGACATGCAGTTGCCTGCGGGGATGCACAAGCTGACACTCCAGGTGGGCGATGACCTGCACAGGACCATCGAGGGGCTCTGTACGACGACCTCAGTCAACGTGACCGAGTGAACCCCGATTCATGGAGCGCCTGGAGGCGCGCGAAATCAATCAGCGGAGGGTGAACTCGATTTCGAAGCTGACGAGCACCGCGACGGGCTCGCCGAAGCGCGTGCCCGGGACGAAGCGGAACTGCTTGGCAGCCTTGACGGCTTCCTGATCGAGGCCGAATACGGGGTCGAGCGAGCGCGTGATCTTCACGTCGCCGACCGTGCCGTCCGACATCACGACGCCTTCGAGCCTGACGACCCCCTGCATCTTGGCGCGCATCGCTTCGGCGGTGTAATTCGGACGCACGCTGCGCAGCAGGCGCGGCGATTCGACGCCATTGCCGGGACGGTAGACGCCGCCACCGGTCCCGCCGCCGCTGCCTTCGCCGAGACCCGAACCCTGGCCGTTGCCGATGCCGGTGCCCGAACCTGTTCCGGCGCCGCCCTTGGTGCCTTCCCCCTGCGAGGTCGTGTCTTCCTTCGATTCAATCAGGCCCGGCGATGTCTTATCCGCCGCGCTCATCGTCACCGCGGGAATATTGACCTTCTCCTCCTCGGGAGGCTTCACCTCCGGGACCGGCGTCGGCGCGGGTGCCTTTTCCACCGGGACCGTGATCTTCTCCTTGCCTGGCAGTTCAGCCTTCTTGATCGGCTCTTTCTGTTGATTGCCCCCACCGCCGCCGCCGCCGCCACGGCCCGGTTCAGCGAGCCACACTATTTCGTGAGGCGCACTGTTGAGGAGCATCGCGTGGTTCTCAAGGTCCGGCTTGTACCGCACGACCAGCAGGAAGAGGATGAGGAACGCCCCGTGGCTGATGACCGAAGCCGCCAGCGAGCCCCCGAGCCGTTTTTGCTGCTGTTCGAACAGAAAATGCACTTCCGGCGGCCCCGCAACAGCGTGGACGTAGAGGTGGCCCTGGGCCGGAGCGCGTTCAGGCGTGCTCTGCGGTGCGGTCGTCGGCATTACGGCGGCGTTTGTATGGCTCATTGTCACCGAGCAAGTCGAGGCACCGCAACTGCAAAACAAGTACCTCGACAGCGTCACTCGCCTGGGACCGATTCCTCATTTGGATGCGCGAGGGTCGCGTTTGGCCGGGCGAAACTGAGGACAATTTACGTATCGCTCCATGTCCCAACCGCAACAGGCGACCCGCCGTTGCGCAGCAGCACGTCGCGAGCGGTCTCGACCGGCGGGCGGTCGACGTGCGCGCCAACGAGAAACGCACCCCCCTCGATCCGTTTTTCCCAGCGCGCCGCCTCGCCGGCGTCGAGGCCCGCGTGCTCCAGCGCGCGCGAAACGTCGCCGGCCACGTGCCCGGCGGCTTCGCCGAGCGCGGCCGACAGCGGACCGTCAGCCACGATCGGCCCGATACCCGGTATCACGACGGCCACCGCGGCGGCCAGGTGCGCGGCGAGCTCCCCGAGTCGCGACGCGGTCCGCGAGTCCTCGATCTCCGAGCCCGGCGACGCGCCCGTCGCCTGCGCCATCGCCCCTTCCTCGTCGTGAGAACGCGCCACGATCGACACGCGCTCGCGCGGAATGCCCAGCGTGCGCAGATCTTTCGCCGCCGCCGCCGCGGCCGCCGCGTCCTGAAAGAGCGCCATCACGAGAGCGTGGGACATTGGTGGCTACAGTAATTCAAAATGCAAAATGCAATGCTACAAAGTCTCGCGACAACGAACTGGAAAGCGCGGCGACATTCGCCCCCGTTGTGTCGAACCATCGTACGGTTTGCATTTTGCATTTTGCATTTTGCATTGACCCGCGTCAGTCCGTCGTGTAGCCGTCCCTGGCCCGCACGCGCAGCCCGGGGTGATTCCCGGTCAGCGTGACGCGAATCGAGCGCCACTCGTGCGCACCCTCTTGTATCGGCTCGAGCGGCGCGTAGCCTAGCAGGTATTGATACCGAAGTTCACGCGCGATCGTTGACAGTGTCTTTTCGAGCTCCGTGGCGTCCTTCAGGAGGAACGACCGCCCGCCCGTCAGCACGGCAAGCTCCGCGAGAAACGCCGGACGCTGCTTGCCGAAGGTGATCGGGTAGATCAGCGCGTTGCTGCGGCGCGCGCGGGCCACGACGTCGGCCTCGGTCGCGCGGCTGTAGCGGTCGTTGCCGTCGGAGAAGAGCACCAGCGCCTGGCGGCCCGGCTCGGGCTCGAGACGATCCAGCGCCGCGACAATCGCATCGCGCAGCGCGGTCGTGCTCCACGGGTCGAGCGCCGAGATCGCGCGCGCCTGCGTGAAGCGGTCGGTCGCGAGCGGCGCAATCACGTCGGCGCTGCTGCTGATGGCCACGACCATCGACCGATCGCCGGTCTTCAACTGGTCGAGGAAGCTCTTCGACGCCTGCTTGGCGAGCTCGAGCGGCTTGCCGGCCATGCTCCAGCTGCGATCGACGCCGAGCGCGACGGTCAGCGGAAACTCGCCGAACGCGAACTGCTCAACCTGCTGCAGCTGATTGTTTTCGTACACCTGGAAGTCGTTTCGACGCAGTCCGGTGACGAGCTCGCCTTTCTCGTCCGTCACGGTCGCGTAGACCTCGACCAGCTGCGCCTGCGACGAAAAGGTCGCGAGCGGACCTTCCTGCTGGTCGCCCTGCTGCTGCGCGCGCGGGGTGGCCACCGCGCCGCCCGCCAGGACCAGCGCCGCCGCCACGATGAGCCGTCTCATTCTGGGAACCTCCGCGCAGTCCTGTTCAAAAGGCATTCCGGCCGCAACGACATGGTACAATTGAGCTTTCCCACGGCAACCCACGCTTGAGGTGACCATATGGGCCGCATTGGCCTTCCTGAGCTGCTCATCATCCTCGTGATCATCATCCTGATCTTCGGGGCCAACCGGCTGCCCGAAATCGGCAAGGGCATCGGCAAGGGCATCCGGAATTTCAAGGACGCGAACAAGGAAGACGAGAAGTTATAGCTTTTTTCTGGCCGCGCGCTCGCGCCGGCCGGGACGCTGCCCTTTCCGCGACTCGCGCGGCCGTTCCCGGCGCTGCTCCTTCTTCGGCCTCGTCCTGCTCCGCGGCGTCCCGCGACGCTGTTCCTCCTTCCGCACCGTATCGAGAATCTCGACCAGCCCGAGTTCGACCTGGCGCCGCTCCATGTCCACGCGGACGACCTGCACGCGCACCTTGTCGCCCAGCCGGTACACCTTCTTCGTGTTCTCGCCGCGGAGCACGTGCTGCTGCTCGAGGAAGCGATAGTAGTCGTCCGCCATGCTCGAGACGTGCACGAGTCCTTCCACGTAGTGTTCAACGAGCTCGATGAACAAACCGTACGGCGCCACGCCCGTGATGTAGCCCTCGTACTCGTCGCCGACCTTGTCCGCCATGAAGCGGACCTTCTTCCACTGCAGCAGCTCGCGCTCGGCGTCGTCCGCGCGCCGCTCCATGTCGGAGGTGTGCTTCGCAATCTCCGGCAGCTCCTCGTCGAGCTCCTCGCGCCGCGCGTCGGTGACCGGTCCGCGCCGCGACTCGCGCAGGCTGCGATGGACGACGAGATCCGGGTACCGCCGGATCGGAGAGGTGAAGTGCGTGTAGTGCTCCGCCGCCAGCCCGAAATGTCCGAGGCTGAGCGCGTCGTACCTGGCCTTCTGCATCGTCCGGAGCATCAGCGCCGCGATCGGCCGCTCCTCGGGCGTGCCGCGAATGCGGTCGATCAGCTTCTGGAAGTTCTTCGGCGTCACGGAACGCCCCGCTGCGCCGAGGCCGTAGCCGAGCGGCTCGAGGAAGGCTTCGAACTCCGCCACCTTCTTGGCGTCGGGCGCTTCGTGCACGCGGTGCAGCGTCGGCACCGCGTGGTCGACCAGGTGCCCGGCGACGGTCTCGTTGGCCAGGAGCATGAACTCCTCGATGAGGCGGTGCGCGATGTTCCGCTCCGCGGGCACAATCGCCTCGATTTCGCCGTACTCCGAGAGGATCACTTCCGTCTCGGGCAGGTCGAAGTCGATGGAGCCGCGCCGCCGCCGGCGCGCGTTGAGGATCTCGAAGAGCTCCCGCATCAGCTCGAACAGCGGCACGAGCTCCTTGTACTGGTCGATCGCCGCCGCGTCGCGGTCGGTGAGGATCGCGTTCACCGCCGTATACGTCATGCGCGCGTCGCTGTTGATGACGCCGTCGTGCATCTCGTAGCGGACGACGTGGCCGCGCCGATCCACTTCCATCAGGCAGGACTGCACCAGGCGATCGACGTGCGGGTTGAGGCTGCACAGGCCGGTCGCGAGCTCTGACGGGAACATGTGGACGGCCCGCTCGGTGAAGTACACCGACGTGCCGCGCTCGTAGGCTTCCTCGTCGAGCGCGCTCCCCTCCTTCACGTACTGCGAGACGTCGGCGATGTGCACGCCGAGCCAGTAGTGCCCGTTCTTCAGCGTCTCCAGCGTGATGGCGTCGTCGAAGTCGCGCGCGTGCTCGCCGTCGATCGTCACCGTCGTCACGGGGCGGAAGTCGGTCCGTCCCTGAATGTCGGCCGGCTTCACGACCGACCCGAGGCGCCCTGCTTCCAGGACCGACTCGTCCGAATGGGCGTCGGGGATGTTGTGCTTGCGGATGATGATCTGCGTGTCGACGCCGGGCTCGTTGATGTTGCCGAGCACCTCGACGACGCGGCCGACCGCGCCGCGCGTCGCGGTCGGCCATCGCGTGAGCTGGACGACGACCATGTCGTTGGCGTCGGCGGACGATGACTGGCCGGACGGAATATGGATGTCCGCCGTGATGCGGCGGTCGAACGGGACGACGTACGCCAGGCCGCCGGAATCGGTCTCGTAGCGGCCGACGACCGTGTCGTGCGCGCGCTCGAGGATGCGGACGATGGCGCCTTCGAGACCGCGCGGCGTCTGCCGCTCGACGCGCACCAGCACGCGGTCGCCGTGCATCGCTTCCGTGAGGTTGGCGGCGGCGATGTAGATGTCCTCGCGCTCCGCGTCCTCGGGCACGACGAAGCCGAAACCCGCGGGATTGACCTGCAGGCGCCCGGCGACGAGGTCGCCGGCGTCGGGCAGCGCGTACCGATTGCCGCGCACCTGCGCGAGCTGGCCCGAGGCTGCGAGCCGCTTGAGGTCGCGCTTGAACGCGACGCGCTCGTCGCGCGGCACGCGCAGCAGGCGCGCGAGCTCGCGCGCCGACGCCGGATGGTGCACGCGCTCCTTGAAGAAGCTGAGAATCTCGTCGGTGGATGGCATTACCCGATCAGCGCGACCTGGACGTCGCCCACGTTCGTCCCGGTCGGGCCGGTGCGCAGCAGGTCGTCGAGCGCGCCGAAGAAGTGATAGCTGTCGTTGTTGTCGAGAAAGCGCCGCGGGTCGAGGCCGAGTGCGGCGGCGCGATCGGCGGTGGTGACGTCGACGATGGCGCCGGCGGCGTCGGTCGGGCCGTCGATGCCGTCGGTCCCGATGCTCCCCAACGCATAGTGGAAGCCGGGTCCTTCCGGACCCGGCAGATGCGCCATCATCGCCAGGGCGAATTCCTGGTTACGGCCGCCGACGCCGCTGCCCGTCACGTGAACCGTCGTCTCGCCGGCGCCAATCACGCATGCCGGGATTTTCGTGCCCGGGATCGTCGAACGCACATCCTCCGCGAACGCCCTCGCCGCATCGCGCGCCTCGCCTACGACAGGCCGATCGATCACGTGAACGTCGTAACCGCGGGATCGCGCGGCCTCGACCGCGCCCTCGACCGCCGTCATGCGCCCCCCGATGATGCGCGCAACCGAACGCGCGATTCGTGGATCCCCGGCCTTCGGCGTTTCAGGCACCTCGCCTTGCTCACCACGCCGAAGCCGCGCGACGACGGGGGCTGGATACGCGGCGTGCCCGTCTCGCCGCGCGAGCACGGCCAGCGCGTCCGCAAACGTGCTCGGATCCGGCATCGTCGGACCTGATCCAATCACCGACAGGTCGTCGCCGACAACATCAGAGATCACGAGGGTCACCACGGGCGCGGCGGCGGCCGCCGCGAGCCGCCCGCCCTTGATGCCCGAAAGATGTTTGCGCACCGTGTTGAGCTCGTCGATGTTCGCGCCGGCCCGCAGCAGCCGGCGCACTGTCTCCTGCTTGTCCTCGAGGCTGATGCCGTCGGCGGGCAGGGCCATCAGCGCCGAGGCGCCGCCGGACAGCAGGACGACGAGCACATCGTCGGGCGCGGTGGCCGCGGCGATGCCGAGCGCGCGCCGTGCCGCGCCGACACTGCGCTCGTCCGGGATGGGATGCCCCGAATCGTGCCACTCGGTGCGCGCCGGCAGGATATCCGGACGCACGGGCCCGATGCCCTCGATGGCGCGGAGCGGCCGGTCCGCCGACGAGGCGAAGGCGCCGAGCATCGGACCGGCGGCTTTCCCGACCGCAATCACGTCGACGTTGGTGGCTGATGTGAAGCGGCTGGCGAGGGACGGCTCGGCGAGCGCCACGCGAACGAGACGTCCCGCGCCGGCAGCATGCACCGCCGCGTGGAGAATGTCACGCAGGTCTTGACGAAGGAGTTGAACGGAACGGGTCAGTGAGTGTGTCGGGGATCGGACCAGGCCGAAAGGCCGGTAACGACGTCGAATTGTCTGAGGAGGCGGCTGACGACCTGGTCGGCGTCGGCGGAGGTGCAGAGGTGATCGAGCTGCGACATCACCTTGGTCAGCGCCTTTTCGACGTCGGTGATGGCGCCCTCGGAGTAGTACTCCCGCTGCTGTTCGAGGCAGCGTTTGCACTTCACAAATTCTTCGCGGTAGAAGTTCGTGACGGAATGAAAGCCAGGATCGCACTGCGGGCGGGAATCGGCCAGGAAGCGCGACAAACGGTTCCTCGACGCAGGCATATTTAGGATTTCGATCAGTCTAAGCGCCCCATCCGGGGGCTGTCAACGTGGGCCCAGGGGGCCATTCATCCGGCATGCCGGGACGCGGCAAAACCGCCCGCCGCCCCCACGACCATGGCCCCCGCGACCAGCAGTGCCGCCGTTCGAACAGGCAGGAACTGCAGGACGGCGCCATCGAGCATGGTGCTGAGCTCGCCGCCCCACAGCGCGCGTACGACGATAAAACCGGCCCAAAGCAGCGCGATCGCGAGCACCGCTCCGAGACCGCCCTGCAGGAATCCCTCGGCGATGAACGGGCCGCGAATGAACGCGACCGGCGAACCGACCAGCTTCATGATTTCAATTTCGTCACGGCGGGCGTGCAGTCCCAACCGGACCACCGCGGCCACCGTGACGGCGGCGGCGACGGCCATCAGCAGCGCGAGCGCGAAGCCCGCCCCGCGAATCGCGTTCAGCCCGCTCGACACGCGCGACAGCCATTCGCGGTCGTAGCGCACGTCGGCCACGCCGGGCTGCGCGGCAATCCGCGTGACGAGCGAGTCAGCTCGTCCGTTCTGCTCGGCGTCCGCCCGCACGCGCACTTCGAGCGAGGCGGGAAACGGGTTGTCGCCGAGATCGCTGGTGAGCGACGCGAGATCCGCGAACTGGCTTCGGAAGCGCGTCAGCGCCTCCGCTTTCGAGACGTACTCGCGCCCCTCGGTCACGCCGCTCTGATCGATGGCCGCCTCGATGGCGCCACGCTGCTCGGACGTCGCATCGTCTCGAAGAAAGACCGAGAACTCGCTCGCCGCGGTCCATTGCGTCAGCAGGCGATTGACGTTCCACGACACGAGCAGGATGGCGCCGAGCACGACTGCCGCCAGCGTGATGGCCAGCACCGCGAAGGCCGTCGAGCGGCCGGTGCGCCAGAGGCTGCCCCACGCTTCGCGCAGCGCGTAGTCGATGGCTCTCATGCGATTTCGACGATGCGTCCCTGGTCGAGCGTAATGGTGCGCCTGCCGACCAGGCGGATCAACTCGCGGTCGTGCGTGGCGACGAGGACGGTCGTGCCGCCCGCATTGATTTCACGGAGCAGGTTCATGATCTCGAGCGAGAGGTCCGGGTCGAGGTTGCCCGTCGGCTCGTCGGCCAGCACGAGC
>DASQAX010000092.1:0-3445 GCA_035635535.1 Vicinamibacterales bacterium
CGCTGGCCTCGTCTACACGGTCGACGACGAGTTCGCAGCGGGGAAGACGCGCAGCGTCTACACGGTGACGTTCGGATCCGACCCGCCGAACGTGTCGAAGGCGCGCGATCTCATCGTCCGCGACCTGCGCGCGATGCAGACGGAGAACGTGACGCCGGAGGAACTGCATCAGGCGAAGGCGCTGCTGCTGCGTCAGATGGCGCTGCAGCAGTCGAGCGAGGACGCGATTGCCGGCCTGCTCCTCGCGCGGGCGCAGATCGGTCTGCCGCTCGACGAGTCGCGCCGTATGGGGCAGCGCTATTACGACATGACGGCCGACGAGGTGCGCGCGGCGTTCGCAAAGTGGATCCGTCCGCAGGATTTCGTGCAGGTCGTGAGAGGCCCCCAACCTTGAGTCGGGTCATCACCGGGGTCTGACCCCCGCACGACTGATCACGGGGGTCTGACCCCACAGCTATACTCTCCGGATGCGACGGTCTCTCCTTGCGGTCGTCTGCCTGGCGGCCTCCACGCTGATTCTCCTTGAGGCCCAGGTACGCCCGATTTACGACATGGGCGCCGCGGGGATGACGCAAATCCTGCAACGCCTGCAGACGACGGCGAGCGTGCTCCACACGGGCGCGCACCCGGACGACGAGGACTCGGCGTTCATCGCCAGGGCGGCGCGCGGCGACCATGCCCGCGTGGCGTATGTCTCGCTCAATCGCGGCGAGGGCGGCCAGAACATCATCGGACCGGAACTGTTCGACGCGCTCGGCGTCATCCGCACCGAGGAATTGCTCCAGGCGCGACGGCTCGACGGCGCGGAACAGTACTTCGGCCACACCTTCGATTACGGCTTCTCGAAATCGCGCGCGGAAGCGGCGACGAAATGGGGCGAGCGCGACACGCTCGGCGACTACGTGCGCGTCATCCGCCTGTTCAGGCCGCTCGTCGTCTACTCGCGCTTCAGCGGCACGCCGGCCGACGGGCACGGTCACCATCAGGAGGCCGGCTATCTCACGCCGATCGCGTTCAAGGCGGCTGCGGATCCGAACGAGTTTCCCGAGCAGCTGCGCGAGGGCTTGCGTCCATGGCAGGCGAAGAAGCTCTATCGCGGCATCGGGTTCAACGCACGGCCCGATCCCGCTGCTCCGAACGTGCAGGTGCCGGAGGGCCTCATCGATCCCGTCATCGGGCGCAGCTACGCGGAGATCTCGTTCGAGGGACGCAGCCAGCACAAGACGCAGGCGCAGGGCGGCATCGAGCCGCGCGGCTCGCTCGCGTCGACGCTGACGCTCGTCGAGAGCCTGATCCAGGGTCCGCGTCCGGAGCAATCGATCTTCGGCGGCATCGACACGACGATACCGGGGCTCTCGAAGCTGGCCGGCCTTCCCGACGGAACCATTCGCGCGGAGCTCGCCGCGATGGACGCGGCCGCGAAGAAAGCGCTCGGGGACTACCGGGCGCTGGAGCCGGCGCGCGTGATTCCGGCGCTCGCCGAGGGCCTGCGCGCCACGCGCGTGGCGAGGACGGCCGTCAAGGCCGCGGCCGGCAGCGCCGACGTTCGCGCGGAGGCCGACTTCCTGCTGGCCGTCAAGGAGAACGATTTCACCGAAGCGCTCGTGCGCGCCGCTGAAGTCGACGTCGATCCGCTCGCCGGCACGGAAATCGTCGTGCCCGGCGACTCGATGGATGTCGTCGTGCGAACGTTCGTGCCCGCCGGGTCGAGCAGCGTCGTGCTCGGAAAGACGTCGGTGAGCGCGCCTGCCGGCTGGATGGTCCAACTGCTGCCGCTCGAGGCGCTGTCGATCAATGCCGGCGGATTCGGGAGACGCGAGACGCCAACCGATGTCCAGCCATATCGGGTGTCCGTTCCCGCCGATGCGTCCCTGACGGAACCGTACTACCTGAGGCAACCGCGGACGGGCGACACCTACACGTGGGCCGACGCCGACCCGAAGGGTCTTCCGTTCCAGCCGCCGCTGCTGACGGCATCCCTCGTCGCGACGATTGGCGGCGCCGACGTGACGATCACGCGTCCCGTGCAGTTCCGCTACGCCGACTCGGTCCGCGGCGAGCTTCGCCGCGACGTCAACGTCGTGCCGCGCGTCGCGGTGGGACTCGATACGCCGCTGCTCGTCGTGCCGCTCGGCAACACGGCCAACCAGCAGAAGCTCGTCGTGCGCGCGACGAGCTTTTCTGCCAAACCGGTCACGGGCACGCTGCGGCTCCGCCTGCCACAGGGCTGGACGTCCACGCCCGCGCAGGCCTCCTTCACGCTGAACGCCAGCGGCGACAGGACCTCGACGCCGTTCGTCGTCACGGCGCCCGCGCGACGCACCGCCGGCCGCCTCGAAATCGGCGCCGAAGCCGTCGCGGAGGGCGCAACCTTCATGCGTGACGTGCAGGTGATCGCGTACCCGCACATCCAGACGCATCGCCTCTACTGGCCGTCGACGGCAACCGCGCAGATCTTCGACCTGAAAGTCGCGCCCGTGAAGGTCGGCTACATCATGGGCAGCGGCGACCAGGTGGCCGAGGCCATCCGCCGCATGGGTGTCGAGGTGACGATGCTCGACGGCGACATGCTCGCGACCGGCGACCTCTCTCGATTCGACACCATCGTCGTCGGCATCCGCGCGTCGGAAGCGAACCCGGATTTCGTGGCGAACAACGGGCGGCTGCTCGACTACCTGCAGCGCGGCGGCACGCTGATCGTCCAGTATCAGCAGCAGGAGTACGCCAACAGGAAGATGCCGCCGTTCCCGGCCGGCCCGCCGACCAACGCGAACCCGCGCGTGACCGTCGAGGACGCGCCGGTGAAGATCCTGGTGCCGGCGCACCCGGTGTTCAACTTCCCGAACAGGATCACCGACGCGGATTTCGCCGGGTGGGTGCAGGAGCGCAACGCATACGCGTTCAGCATGTTCGACGCGCGCTACGTGCCGCTGCTCGAATGCGCCGACCCGGGCGAGCCGCCGGTGCGCGGCGCCGAGGTGTATGCCGAGGTCGGCAAGGGGCGCTACGTCTACACCGCGTACTCGTGGTTCCGGCAGCTGCCGGCGGGCGTGCCTGGCGCATACCGGCAGTTCGCGAACTTGATCAGTCTTTCGAAAGCACCCCGTTGATCTGGCGGGTCCGAAAGGACCCGCCCTACATCGGCGAACCGAAAGGACCCGCCCTACATCGGCGAAGCGAAAGGACCCGCCCTACACGCCCTATCCCGCGAGCACCACGATAATCCCCACCACGCCGACGGCGAGCGCGAGCAGCACGCCGACGATGGCGAATGCGATCCATCGCGGGAACGGGACGCCTGCCGCAAGCAGCACCGCCATCAGTCCGCCGTTGGTCGGCGTCAGCAGCTCCGTCAAGCCCGCGCCGGTCTGATACGCGAGCACCGTCACCTGCCGCGAGATGCCGAGCAGGTCCGACAGCGGCACGAGGATCGGCATCGTGAGCA
>DASQAX010000093.1:0-4886 GCA_035635535.1 Vicinamibacterales bacterium
AACGCTTCCCGGACTCGGCTTGCCCCGAGCGGAGTCGAGGGGGATCCGGGACCCGGGATCCGATGGCGGTGGACTCCCCCGTTTTCGCCGAGCGTGAGAGGTCGGGATCGAAGCACGCGCGGCAGCGCGCCTCGTAGGTGCCCTGCGCCCCGAGCAGGACGCGGTCGCCGCCCGGCACGATCCGCTGCGTGTGGTTCGCGGGGTTGCCGCACACCATGCAGATCGCCAGCGTCTTGGTGATGTACTCCGCGATCGCCAGCAGCTGCGGCATCGGCTCGAACGGCTTGCCGAGGTAATCCTGGTCGAGCCCCGCGACGATCACCCGCTTGCCGCGGTCGGCGAGCTTGTTGACGACGGCAGGCAGGTCCTGGTCGAAGAACTGCCCTTCGTCGATGCCGACCACCTCCGTGTCGTCCTCCACCAGGTCGAGCAGCGTGCGCGAACTGGCCACGACGCGCGACGCAATCCGCATCTCGCTGTGCGAGACGATCGCGTCCTCCGCGTACCGCGTGTCGACGGCTGGCTTGAAGATCTGGACCTTCTGGCGCGCAATCTGCGCCCGCCGCAGGCGGCGGATCAGCTCTTCGCTCTTGCCGCTGAACATGCTGCCGACGATGACTTCGATCCAGCCCTGGTTGGCCTGTTGGCGAACTACGTCCATGCGGAAATTCCCGATTCCCAACGCCCGACTCCCGGGACGGCCCTACCCAACCAAATTGACCCGGCTCATGCGCGCGCGAGGTATTCGCCGGTCTCCGTGTTCACGCGGATCATGTCGCCCGTGTTGATGAACGGCGGCACGCTGACGACCAGCCCGGTCTCGAGCGTTGCGGGCTTGACCTGGTTGCTGGCGGTCGCGCCCTTGATGCCCGGCACCGTGTCGAGCACCTTCAGATCGACGGTCTGCGGCAGCTCGATGCCGACCGGCTCGGTCCCATAGAACTCGACGTTGATGGTCATCTCCGCCTTCAGGTAGTTCACCGAGTCGCCGAGCGCCTCGCTGTTGATGTGGGTCTGTTCGTACGACGAGGTATCCATGAAGTAATAGTCTTCGCCGTCCTTATACAGGTACTGCATCTCGCGCTCGTCCAGCGTCGCGCGCTCCACCGAATCCTCGGACCGCAGCTTCTGGTCGGCCAGCGCGCCGCTGCGGATGTTCCGGAACTTCACGCGGACGAAGCCGCGGAGGTTGCCGGGGGTGACGTGCTGGAGCTCGAGGACCCGGAACAGGTCCTGGTCCATCTTGACGAGCATCCCCTTTTTCAAACGCGTCGCTTGTATAGTCGCCATAATCCCGTTGTGGGGTGGGTGTCCACCATCCACCCATCCACCATCCAGCCAATCATACCGAATGGCTATGCTAGATTACGGTCATGGCGTTTGCGCGCTGGGATCCAATCCGGGATCTGCTGGCCATCCAGCAGCGCCTGGACCGCTTCGCGCCCGCCCCGTCCGGGTGGATTCCGCCGATCGACGTCCACGAGACCGCCGATGAGTACGTGATCTCGGCGGAGCTTCCGGGGCTCGGCCGCGATGACGTGGAGATCCAGGTCCTCGAGGGCCGCATCCAGATTTCCGGCCAGCGCCGCGAACGCGACGTGCCGTGCGAGCAGTATCACCGCGTCGAGCGCGGGCACGGCAGCTTCAGCCGGACGCTCGATCTTCCGCACCCGGTGGACGAGGCGCGCGTGAGCGCGGATCTTCACGACGGCCTGCTGACCATCATCTGCCCGAAGGCGACCGAAGGGAGCGCGCGCCGCATTCGCGTGTCGTGACCGTGCGAGCACCACGCCTTGTCTTCGCGTTGCTGATCCTGGCGTGCGGCTTCCTCGCGGGGCTGGTCCTGTCGGGCCGCACGCGCGTCACGACGACCGAGGCGGCCGCGCCGCCGGCGCAGGCCGCGGCCTCGCGTCCCGCGCCGGTGCAGGCGCAGCTGCCGGTTCCACAGGGACTGCCCGACTTCAGCGGCGTCGCCGCGCGCACCGTCCCCGCGGTCGCCAACATTTCGTCCACGCAGGTCATCGCCCGGCAGAACTCGCCGTTCTCGAACGACCCGTTCTTCCGGAATTTCTTCGGCGACGACAGCGACCTGTACGGTCCGCAGCGCGACGTCGAGCGCAGCCTCGGCTCGGGCGTCATCGTCAGCCCCGACGGCTACATCCTGACCAACAACCACGTGGTCGCGGGCGAGCAGGGGCGCATCTCGCTGCGCCAGCTGCCGGCGATCACCGTGTCGCTCGGCGACAAGCGCGAGCTGCGCGCGCAGATCGTCGGCGTCGATCCGACCATCGACCTCGCGCTCCTCAAGATCAACGCGACCAACCTGCCGACGATGCCGTGGGGCGATTCCTCGCAGCTGAAGGTGGCGCAGTGGGTGCTGGCGATCGGCAACCCGTTCCAGCTCAATCAGACCGTGACGCTCGGCATCGTCTCGGCGCTCGGGCGCACGAGCCTCGGGATCTCCGGCTACGAAGACTTCATCCAGACCGACGCGGCGATCAACCCGGGCAACTCGGGCGGCGCGCTGATCAACGCGCGCGGCGAGCTGGTCGGCATCAACACCGCGATCTTCAGCGAGAGCGGCGGCTACCAGGGGATCGGGTTCGCCATCCCCAGCAACCTGGCGCGCCGCGTCGTCAGCGATTTCCTGAAGTACGGCGAAGTGCGCCGCGGGGGCATCGGGTACGTCGAGATTGCGGCGTTCACGACGCAGGAAGCCGCCGAGCTGGGCGCGCCGAACGCGCGCGGCGTGCTCGTGCAGCGGATGCGCCGCGACGCCTCGGCATTCGAGGCCGGTCTCCGCCCCGGCGACATCATCGTCGGCTTCAACGGGGCGGCCATCACGGAGGGCGGACCGCTGACGCGGTTGATCCAGGACGCGGCCATCGGCAGCACCGCCACGATGGACATCATCCGCGACGGCCGCCGCATGCAGCTCAGGATCCCGATCGTCCGCGCGACGGAGCAGTGAACCTTCCTCCAAACTGGCCGCTGGTGACGCTGGCGCTCGCGCTGGCGCTGATTGCCTCGTACGTCGTCGCGGACGTCGTCTCGCGGATCGCGCAGTCGATCCTCCACGCCATCATCGAGGACCGCGAGGTCCAGGAGCAGTTCGTCGATCGCCCCCGGCGCGTCGTGCAGCTGATGGTGTTCCTCGTCACCGCGTCGGCGCTCGCGTCGCCGGCCGTGAAGCTCGCGGGCTACCGCACGAGCTTCGGCGGCAACCCCGACGCGCTGCTCCGCTGGTTCCTCGACGCCGGCCTTCGTATCGTCGTCATCGCCGCCGCGGCCTACTTCGTCATCCGCATCGGCTCGGCGGCGGCGCGCCGCTTCGAGCGCGAGATGAGCCGCGGCACCGGCCTCAACGTCGTCGAGCGGACCAAGCGCGCGCAGACGCTCGGCCGGCTCCTGCAGAAGGCGCTCTCCGTCCTGGTCGTCGGCATCGCCGGCCTGATGATCCTGCGCGAGCTGAGCGTGGACATCACGCCCGCGCTGACCGGCGCCGGCATCGCCGGCCTCGCCATCGGCTTTGGCGCGCAGACGATCGTCCGCGACGTCATCTCGGGCTTCTTCCTGATCCTCGAGGACCAGTGCCGGGTGGGAGACGTCGCCGTGGTCAACGGGCAGGGGGGCCTCGTCGAGGAAGTGAACCTGCGGACGATCGTGCTGAGGGACGAGGAAGGCACGGTGCACGTCTTCCCGAACGGCGAGGTGAAGACGCTGGCGAACAAGTCGAAGGACTTTTCGTACTACGTGATCACCTTCGGCGTCGGCTACAACGACGACCGGAGCGCGTGATGGCCGCGATGCGCGACGCCGCGGGGACGCTCGAGGCCGACCCGCAGTTCAGGCCGCACATCCTCTCGCCGCTCGAGATCTACGGCATCGACGCGTTCCAGGACTCGCAGATGGTCGTCAAGGCGCGCATCAAGACGGTGCCGCTCAAGCAGTGGCTCGTCGGCCGCGAATTGCGCAATCGCATGGCCCAGGTCTTCGCGGAGCGCGGCATCTCCCCGCCGACCGGGCGGATGATCGTGACGCTCGAGAACAGAACATCCGGCGATGAGTCGCACCTATAATTGGCCCGCTTCATGGAAGGCGTCGTCTTGCGTCGCGGCTGGAATCCGTGGCTTGTAGCGACCGCACTGATCTCGCTGCCGCTGCTGCTGAACCTGGGCGAGACGATGTGGCGTTCACCGTACCCGATCCACGAAACGGTCGGACTGCTTCAGTCCTATGCTGACGCGTCCCCGGCCTCGTTTTTCGATCCAACCAAGCTCTCGTGGTACAGACCTCTGTACCATCTCACCTGGTGGATGCTGCGGCACACGACCGGATCGCTGAATTCGACGCTGTTCTGGTTCAAGACGATTGAACTGTCCTCGGTCGTCGTCCTGCTCGCGCTGCTCATCTGGTATCTCCGGCCGCGTTCACTCCTTGACTGCGCGGCCGCGACGTGTGCCGGCGCCGTCCTCGTCGGCACGCCTGGCTTCAGGACCAATCTCGAACTTCCGCTGCTGATGACGCTCGTCGGCATGCCGATGGCGCTGGCGGTGTGGATGCTGCTCGAGCGTGACCCGCGCTGGTGGCACGCGCCGGTCATCCTGGTCGTGACGCTGGTGGCGATCGGCTTCAAGGAGCAGGGACTGGTCATCGCACCGCTCGTCGTCGCCGCGTGGTGGATCGGCGCTCCCGGCGCGACGCGAACCACGACGGCACTCGTCGTCGCCGGCGTCGCCTCGTACCTGGCGATGCGATTGGCAACCAGCGGCAACTGGCCCGTGTTCGTACAGGATGTGGAGCTCGGATTCACGCACCTGCCCGCGGCTGAAGCGTCGGCGCGATTCGGTGCGTTTCCATTCTGGATATACGCCTACAACGGTGCA
>DASQAX010000094.1:0-3058 GCA_035635535.1 Vicinamibacterales bacterium
TCGATCAGCACGCCCCCGGCACCGAACGCGAGGACGAGGCCGAAGTCGGGGTCGCGGCTGACACCGGCGAAGACCTCGAGGATCCCGTGCGCCATCTCCTGGATCAGGAACCCCGCGATGTCGTCCCGCCGGCCGAGATCGTCGACGCGGCGGGACAGCCGATCCCACGCGGCGCCCAGCTCGCTCCCGTCGCGGAGCCCGACCGCGACGAGACCCACATCCGACCGGTGCGGAATCGCGTCGGACACGACCTTCAGAGCGACGGGATAGCCGATGGTCTTCGCGGCGTCGCGCGCGTCGCCGAGCGATGCGACGACCCGCTCGCGTACGATCGAGACGCCGACCGCCGCGAGCAGGCGCTTGGCGTCGTGCTCGTGGATGGTCGGCCGCACGCGACCCCCCTGCATCGACCGGATCGCGCCTCCCGCGCCGCGCGAGGGGCGCGGCGCCGCCAGCGGCTCGCTCCAGCGCGCCAGCCGATCCACCGCCCCGAGCCCTGCACGCGTACCGCCGACGACCGCGATCCCGTGCTCGCGCAGGAACGCCGCCACGTCGCGGCGGAAGACGCCCGAACGCGTGGTCATCAGATAGAACGGCTTCGCCGACTGCTGCGCGCCCTCCGCGAGGGTCTTGCCGTAGTCCAGCGCCCGCGCGGGCGAGCCCATCGGCTGGTCGTCGAACCCATCGGTGCAGAACGCGACCGCGTCGTAGCCGGGATCGCTTCCGAGCACACGAAGGCCATGCGGGAAGTTCGTCCCGAAGTCGCCGTTGCCCCACGCGTCCAGCGGGTTGCCGTCGCCCGTGATGCGCCCGATGACGCGCTCGACCTCCGCGCGTGAGCCGGGTGCCAGCGGCGGGAGCTGAAGGTTCGCCGTGCCGGCGAGGTCGAGGATCAGCTCCGCCTGCCCGCCGGACGCCGTCATGACGGCGAGGCGACGGCCGCGCGGCCAGCGCTCCGCCTGGCAGGCCGCGATCACTTCCGTCAGCTCGTCCATGTCGGCGACCTCGATGGCGCGATGCGCACGCAGCAGCGCCGAGAACACGCGAGCCTCGCCGGCCAGGCCGCCGGTGTGGCTGCTGATCGCGCGCCGCGTCCGGTCGCTGCGCCCGACCTTGAGGACGACGACGGGCTTGCCACGGTCGGCCGCGCGATCGAGCGCGGCCACGAATCGCTCCGGCTGCCGCACCGTCTCGAGGAACATCGCGATCACGCGTGTCGCCGAGTCGTCGACGAGGTACTCGAGGAAGTCGACGGCCGCGACGACCGCTTCGTTCCCGGACGAGATCACCTGGCTCCAGCCGAAGCGCCGGCAATCCGTCAGCAGGCCGATGCAGATCGACCCGCTCTGCGAGATCAGCCCCACGTTGCCGGCGAGCCGAGTTGGATCGTGCACCGCCTGGATGTAGACGAGGCTCGGCACGTGAGGGCTGATCACCCCCATGCAGTTCGGCCCGCACAGCGCCATCGATGCCTCGCGACAGATCGCCGCGATCGCATCCTGCCGCGCGCGGCCCTCCGCGTCCGCTTCCGCGAACCCGCCGTCAAAGATGACGGCCGCGCCGACGCCGCGATCGGCCGCCGGCTGCATGTGCTCGAGCACGCGGGCGTGGTTCACGCAGAACGCCAGCACGTCGACGTCGAGCGGCAGGTCGGCCACCGACGGGTAGCAGCGGCGGCCGAGGACGCTCTCGTACCTCGGATTGATCGGATAGACATCGCCGCGAAAGCCGATGCCGTCGAGCGCTTCGACGACGGTGCGGCCGACCGACGGGCGCTCCGAGGCGCCGACGATCGCGATCGAGCGGGGACGCAGCAGCCGATCAAGCGGCATGGGTGCTCCTTCTACGCAGGAACATCGAGATCAGCACGCCGAGGACGACGCCGCTCACCAGCAGCGTCGACACGACGGCGATGACGGGGTCGGACTCGAGACGGATCGACTCGTACATCTTCTTGGGAAGCGTGACGGCGCCTCGGCCACCGATGAAGATCGACACGACCGCCTCGTTGAACGATGAGAGAAACGCGAACAGCGCGCCGACCAGCATGCCCGGTCGCAGCACTGGCAGTGTGACGTGCACGAACGTCCGGAACGGACCGGCCCCTGAGCTCATGGCCGCCCGCTCCAAGTTCTGATCGAAGCCCTTGAGCGTGGCGGAAATGACCAGGAAGGCGACGGGGACCGCGAGCATCCCGTGGGCGACCATCACGCCGAGAAGCGTGCCCGTGAGCTTCGCCCGTCCGAGGAACCCGTAGTACGCGAGCGCGCTGACGACGTGCGGCACGATGAGCGGTGCCATGATCAGCAGATTCACGAGGGTCTTGCCCCGGAAGCGGTAGCGGACGTAGCCAAAGGCCGCGGGCACGACGAGCAACATCGTGAAGGCCATGGCGCCCAACGCGATCGCGAAGCTGTTCAGGGTGGGCTCGAGCCACTCCTCACTGGTGAAATACTTTGCGTAGTAGCCGAGCCAGTATCCCGGCGGCGGGAACGCGAACGAGATCGCCGTGCTGAAGGACATCGGCACGACGACCAGAATCGGCGCGAGCAGGAAGAGCGCGCCGAGGACCGCGAGGAAGACCGGCAGCATCGCGCGCTCAGCCCCACAGCCGGTCAAGACCGGCGTAGTGGTTATAGATCGCGAGGACGCCGCATGTCGCGATCAGGAGCACCACGGCGACGGCCGAGGCGAAGCCAAACGCGAGCAGCTCCTCGATCTGCTGGTTGATGAGCTGCGAGATCATCATGTCACGCGGCGTGCCCAGCAGCACCGGCGTCACGAAAAAGCCGAGGCTCGTAACGAACACGAGGAGGCTACCGTTGACGACGCCGGGCAGGCTCAGCGGCAGGAACACCTCGCGGAACGCCGCCGCGGGGCGCGCCCCCAGACTGGCCGCCGCCTTCAGGTGGTTCGTATCGATCTTCCGCATCGCCGCGTAGAGGGCCAGGATCATGTACGGCAGCAAGATATGCGTCATCCCCAGCGTCGAGCCGAACGTGCTGAAGAGGAGCTGCGGCGCTTTGCCGAGCCCGAGCGCCCCATATGCTCCCGCCAC
>DASQAX010000095.1:0-6939 GCA_035635535.1 Vicinamibacterales bacterium
GCCTTGCCGGCCATGCCGCCGGACATCAGCTGGAACTTCTCGGTTTCACAGACGAACGGCTGCTCGTGCGGGCCCGAGATGACCGGACCGGCGTTCGGATGGTTGACGACCATCAGCTTCGAGGTCGCCTTGCCGGCCGTCGCGACGATTGCGTTGCTGCCGTCGTTCAGGTTCTTCACGAGCGCGACGATCGAGCGGCCCGTCGCATCGGGGCGCAGCGCGCTGCTGATGTCGGTGCCGTTCAGCGTCAGGCGCACGGCCGATGCCTGGACGCCAGAAGGCGGAGTCACGGTGACCAGCACGTCGCCGCCGCTCACGAACTCCGGCCTCGGGTTCGAGACGACGCGAAGCTGCAGGCCCTGCGCGGCGGTCGGCCACGGAAGCGCGAGGACGATCGTGAGAGCAATCAGCGAGGACACACGCATGGTCATTCTCCTGGTTTGCCGGGTCCGTACGTGGGGCGGGTCCCGCGGAGCACCGGTGCCACGCGAACGCGGACCCGCCGGACCGTCAGGCCGGACCCGCCGGACCGTCAGGCCGTCGTCAGCGCCCGTTCGGTCAGCAGCGCCGTGAAGTCGCGCACGTTCCCGACCTGGTCGATGCGCTCGATGCGCGCGAAGATGTCGTCGAGCCGGTCCTGCGGCAGCACCAGCGATCCGCATTCGTCGAACTTGTCGCGCAGTTCCTCGCGCGTGAACGGCCGCTCCGGTCCGCCCCGGTAAGGCCCGGACGGCTGGCTGAGCACGCGCCCGTCCTCGAGCTCCACTTCGACGATGCTCAGCATCCGGACGAACCCCTGGTTCTCGATCTCCTGGTCGAACACGGTCTCGACCTTGCGCATCATCGCCTGCACGGGGCCGCTGCGCACGAAGTCGTCGCTGAACTCGTTCACGCCGGCCTTGCGCCGAAGCGCGACCGCCGACAGCATGAACGGCGGACAGAACTTCGCTTCGAGCTCGGTGTTGGCCATCTTGTAGCGCAGCGGGTTCAGGATGTTCGAGCCCGCGCGCAGGCGGATGCGGCGGATCTGTTCCGGCTTCACGTCGTGCTGCGTGACCAGCGTCAGCATCGCATCCATCGCCGGGTGGCCGAGGCAGCCACACGGGTAGGGCTTGATCGACACGCCCGGGCTGACGATCGTCCACGGGTTGCCGAGCGCGCCGACGATGCGCTCCGCATCGAAGCCGCCGCCGTTCACCTGGAAGAAGCCCCATTGCCCGTCGAGCGCATCGGCGCCGGAGGTGAATCCCTTCGACGCGAGCTCCGCCGCGGTCACGCCGTTGAATGCGGCGCGTCCGACGTGCAGCGGCTTCGTCATCGTGCCGAAGCTGACGCGGATACCGGCCGACATGCTCGCCGTGATGCCGATGGCGTGCGCCAGCGCGGCGCGATCCAGCTTCAGCAGCTTCGCCGAAGCGGCCATCGCGCCGAAGGCGCCGATGGTGCCGGAGGTGTGGAACCCCTGCTTGTAGTGCGTCGGCAGAATGGCGTCGGCAATCTTGCACTCGACCTCGAAGCCAATCAGGAACGCTTCGAGCATCGTGCGGCCCGAGACGCCGAGCCGCTCGCCGAGCGCGAGCGAGGCGGCCAGCGGCGGGATGGTCGGATGCGTGAGCAGGCCGAAGATGCGATCGGCGGCCGTCGACAGCTGCGTGTCGTCGTAGTCGTGCGCGTGGCCGCTCGTCGCGTTCACGAGCGCCGCCGACGCGGCGCGCGTCCGGAAGCTGTCGTGTCCGACAATGGTCGCTTCGGCACGGCTCCCGTCTTCACGCACCTGTGCCCGCAGGATGTCGCTCGCGGCCGTCGTCGAGCCGGCCAGCATCACAGCGACGCCGTCGGCGATGCACCGGCGGCCGATCGTGAGCGCGTCGGAGGGAATGTCGGCGAAGCTCGCCGAGGCGATGAAATCGACGACGGCGGCCGTCGCGCGGGTCTGGCTCATGAACGGCAAGTATAGAATTTTTTGATGCTCCCGCTGGATGGAATCACCGTCGTTGCCGTCGAGCAGGCGGTGGCTGCGCCGTTTGCGACGCGGCAGCTCGCGGACCTCGGCGCGCGGATCATCAAGATCGAGCGGCCAGGCGTCGGCGACTTCGCGCGCGGCTACGACGCGACCGTGAACGGGATGTCGAGCCACTTCGTGTGGCTCAATCGGTCGAAGCAGTCGCTGACGCTCGACTTGAAGCAGCCCGAAGCCGTCGACGTGCTGCGGCGGCTGCTCGGGCGCGCGGACGTCTTCATCCACAACCTGGCGCCCGGCGCCATGGCGCGCCTCGGGTTCGCGTCGGCGGACGTGCGGCGCGCGCATCCGCGGCTCGTCGTCTGCGAGGTCTCGGGTTACGGCTCGGACGGTCCGTATCGCGACAAGAAGGCCTACGACCTGCTGGTGCAGAGCGAAACGGGCGTGCTGTCGATCACCGGCAGCGAGGAGGAGCCGGCGAAGGTGGGCATCTCCGTCGCGGACATTGCCGCGGGCATGTACGCGTTCTCGAGCGTGCTGGCGGCGCTGCTGCGGCGCGAACGGACCGGCGAGGGATCGTCGCTCGAAGTGTCGCTGTTCGATTCGCTCGCCGAGTGGATGTCCTATCCGGTGTATTACGCGTACGGCGGTGCGCCGCCCCCGCGCAGCGGCGCGCGTCACGCGGTGATCGCCCCGTACGGACCGTACGCCGCCGGCGACGGGAAGATCGTCTACCTCGGGCTGCAGAACGAGCGCGAGTGGGCGCGGTTCTGCGCGAAGGTGCTGCTGCGGCCGGAGATGGCGGCCGATGCGCGATTCTCGTCGAACCCGCGGCGGGTCGAGCATCGGGCGGAGCTCGATGCGGCCATCACGGCGGCGTTCAGCGGTCTCACGGCCGAACAGGTGGTCGGGCGGCTCGAGGCGGCGCAGATTGCCAACGCGCGGATGAACACCGTGCAGGAGCTGATCGACCATCCGCAACTGGGTGCGCGCGGCCGATGGCGCAGCGTACCGTCCGAGGCCGGCCCGGTGCGGATGCTCGTGCCGCCGTTCAACTTCGACGGGATGGACATTCCGATGAGCGCCATTCCGGCGGTCGGCGAGCACACCGACGCGATCCTCGGTGAAGTCGGCGTCGCCACTGCGACCATCGCCGACTGGCGGCGTCGGGGTATCGTCTAAGCGTGGCGCGGACCTTGTCAGGTCCGCGAGGAGTCAGGTCCGCGAGGAGAGCTATGCCCATCAAAGAAGGCTGGACCGGGCGCGTCTACGAGGATTTCGAGGTCGGCGACATCTATCCGCATCCGCTCGGACGCACGGTGCTGCCGGTCGACAACAGCTGGTTCACGCTGCTGACGCAGAACACCAACCCGATTCACTTCGACCGCGCGTACGCGGCGCAGACCGAGTTCGGCCAGCCGCTCGTCGATTCGACGTTCACGCTCGCGCTCGTCACCGGGCAGTCGGTGATCGACCTCTCGATCAACGTCATGGCGAACCTCGGGTGGGACGAGGTGCGGCTGCCGAACCCGCTGTTCGAGGGCGAGACCGTCTATTCGCGGAGCGAGGTGCTCGAGAAGCGCGAGTCGAAGTCGCGCCCGAACGTCGGCATCGTGCGCGTGAAGACGACCGGCTTCACCGAGACGGGCAAGATCGTCATCACGTTCCTCCGCACGTTCATGGTGTACAAGCGCGGACAGGTGCCGAAGCGCGGAAACATCCCGGAACCGCAAGTGGAAAAGTTGAAAAGTGGAAAAGTGGAAAAGTAAGTGGGAAGTTCGCCTGTCCGCGATATCGACGTCTCCGTGCTCCGCGACACGGTGTCGCGTCTGCTCGTCGAGGCCAACTACAGCATTCCCGCGGACATCCTCGACGCGCTGCGCGACGCCGCGGTTCGCGAGGAGTCGCCGATTGGACGCCGCACGCTCGAGCAGCTCGTGCGCAACTACGAGATTGCGGCGGCCGAGCGCGTGCCCGTCTGCCAGGACAGCGGCCTCGCCGTGGTCATGCTCGAAGTCGGACAGGACGTGCACTGGGTGGGCGGCAGCCTGCAGGAAGCCGTCTACGAGGGGATTCGCGACGGTACGAAATCAGGCTATCTGCGCTGGTCCGTCACGGGTGATCCGACGCGGATGGTCAAGACAGCCGGCGGCGATACGCCCGGCGTGATCCACCTCGATCTCGTGCCGGGCGCCGAGGTGAAGATCACCGTCGCGTCAAAAGGGTTCGGCGCCGAGAACATGAGCGCGCTGCGCATGTTCGTCCCCGCGGACGGCGTCCCCGCGATCGCCGACTTCGTGCTGGAGACCGTCGATCGCGCCGGCGCGAACGCCTGCCCGCCGATCATCGTCGGCGTCGGCATCGGCGGCACGTTCGAGACCGCCGCGCTGCTGGCGAAGAAGGCGGTGCTCCGTCGCATCGACGTGCGCAACGACCGGCCCGACCTGTGCCGCCTCGAACACGACCTGCTCGCGCGCGTCAACGATCTCGGGATTGGTCCGCAGGGACTCGGCGGGCGCGTGACCGCGCTCGCCGTCAACATCGAGGTGTATCCGACGCACATCGCCGGCCTGCCGGTCGCCGTGAACCTGGGATGCCATTCGACGCGGCGGATAAGCGCCACCCTGTGACGCCGCCGCCGCGTTCTGACATGTCAGTCGTTCAGTTGAACTTCAGCGAAGGCGTCTCCGACGCCGACCTCGATCGCCTGCGCGCCGGCGATTCGGTCGAGCTGACCGGCCGCGTCCTCTCGCTGCGCGACGCCAGCGCCGCTCGCCTGGTCCGTGCGCTCGAATCCGGGGAGCCGCCTCCCGTCTCCCTCGAAAACAAAATTCTGTATGCCGTCGGTCCGTCGCCGCCGAAGCCAGGCCAAATAATTGGATCGGCGGGCCCGACAACGACCGCCAGGATGGCGCGATTTTTTCCCGCGCTCTTCGCAGCCGGCGTCCGCGGCATCATCGGCAAGGGCGAGCTCCATGGCGACGAGATGGCACCGTTTGTGACGCACAGGGCTGTCTATTTCGCCGCGATCGGCGGGCTTGGCGCGCTGCTCGCCCGGCAAATTTCGTCAGCGACTGTAGTGGCCTACGACGATCTGGGGCCGGAGGCGCTGATTGCGCTCGAAATACATACATTTCCGGCGGTTGTCATCGTCGACCGCCACGCCGGAAACTTTCACGAGGCGGCCAGGGCCCGGTGGAGGCGAACCAAGTAAACGAAGGTGCCACGCCGGCCGTAAGTCGCTTTAAATGGCCGACGAACAGATCGACACTGCCACTCTGGATGCGCATACTATAGTCAAGCCCTCGCGCCGGGCGAGCGCGCCCGCGCTGGACATCGAGCATCAACGCGACGTCCTCGCGCGACTCAAGCGCATCGAAGGGCAGCTCCGCGGCATCCGGAAGATGATCGAGGAGCCTCGCCTCTGTATCGCCATCCTGCAGCAGCTGGCGGCAGCGGAAGCGGCGATTGGGCGCGTCAGCCATGTCATCCTCAAGTTTCACGTCGAAAAGTGTGTCCCGCACAGCATCGCCCAGGGGTCTGACGAGCACACGGAAAGCCTCGCCGAGCTGGTCGACATCGTCGATCGTTTCTCCCGATAGCGCGGATTTCGCGTTCCGGTGGCGCGAACCCTGTCGGGTTCGCGAGGCGAGCCTGACAAGGCTCGCCCCACTACGGGGTCGCGAGGCGAGGCTGACAGGGCTCGCCCCACTGCGGCCAGTCTGATGGACCGCTGGCGGATCCATAAATTCGGAGGGTCGAGTGTCGCCGACGCCGCCTGCATGCAGCGGGTCGCCGACATCATCGACAGCGAGAAGGGGTCGCGCCTGGGCGTCGTCCTGTCGGCGTGCCGCGGCGTCACCGACGCGCTGCTGGCGCTCATCACGCAGGCCGAGCGGCAGCAGCCCGTTGACGATGCCGTGATTGCGCTGCGCGAGCGGCACGTGGAGATCGCGCGGACCCTCATTCCGGGGACCTCCGCAGACGCCTTCACGGAAGTGCTCGATCGCGACTGCCAGGACATCACCGGCATCCTGCACGCCGTTCACCTGACGCGCTCGGCATCGCCCGCGGTGCGCGATCTCGTCTCGGGGTTCGGCGAGGTCTGGTCGACGCGCCTGTTCGCGCGGTATCTCGCCGCGCGCGGTCGAAGGCCGGGCAAGGTGCTGTGGGTGGACGCGCGCGACATCGTCCGCGTCGACTGGAGCGCGCTCGGCCCGAGCGTCCTGTGGGACGAGTCGCGCGGAAACGCGCAGCAGGTGATCCCGCAGGACATCGACGCGACGCTCGTCATCACCGGGTTCATCGCGCGCACCGCCGACGGCCTGCAGACGACGCTCGGCAGGAACGGCAGCGACTTCTCCGCGTCGATCTTCGGCGACCTGCTCGACGCCGAGGAGATCATCATCTGGACGGATGTCGACGGCGTGCTGAGCGCGGATCCGCGCCGGGTGCCCGACGCGCAGGTCATCGATTCGCTCTCCTACAACGAGGCGATGGAGCTCGCCTACTTCGGCGCGAAGGTGATCCACCCGCAGACGATGGCGCCCGCGGTGCAGAAGCGGATCCCGATCTGGATCAGGAACACGTTCGCGCCGGAGAAGGCGGGGTCGGTGATCTCCGAGTCGCCGAACTCCGCGCACCCGGTCAAGGGGATCACGAGCATCGACGGCGTCGCGCTCGTCAACGTCGAGGGTGCGGGGATGATCGGCGTCCCCGGCACCGCGCAGCGCCTGTTCGGGGCGCTTCGCGAAGACGGGATCTCGGTGATCCTGATCTCGCAGGGGAGCTCCGAGCATTCGATCTGCTTCGCGATTCCGCAGGCCGAGGCCGAGCGCACGGCTCGCACCGTGCGGCACGCGTTTCACGCGGAGCTCAACGGCGGCCAGATTCAGAACGTGGACGTCGTCCGCGGCTGCAGCATCCTGTCGGTCGTCGGCGACGGCATGGCCGGGACCCCGGGGGTGGCGGCGCAGGTG